>JALZAE010000473.1 GCA_030948535.1 Gemmatimonadota bacterium
TGCGCCGACGCGACCACCGGAGTGGCGAGGCACAGCAGCAAGCAGAGAAGTCTCTTCATGGGCGGGTATGTGGCGTAGAGTGAAGTGTTGCGGTTCCCCTACACCCTACACCCCATACCCCACACCCGCTACTTCACGACTTCGTGTTCCCTGCTCTCGTGCACCGCGGTCACCGTGTGGGCGCGGTGCTCGCGCTTGAGCAGCGCGTAGCGAAGGATCTGCATCACGAGCGCCAGGAGAATCCCGAACAGAATCATCAGGGCGACGTCGACGATGACGGCCCAGCGCGCGAAGCCGAGCCAGTCGTGCGAGTGCGCGATCTCGGTGCCGTTGCGCTCGAAGTGAAGCGCAATCAGCGCCGCGCTGGCCACCGCCTCGCCCATCCCGGCGACGATGCCGAACAGCGGCACGCGCCACAGCCAATGCTTGATCGGATAGTTTCCGAGGTGGGCCGTCGCCAGCCCGAGCAAAACGATCTGCTGGCCGACGTACGTCACGATGAGAAAGGTCCAGCTGCTGGACGAGCTCGACGCCAGCAACACATCGCGGTACAGCCGGACGAGGATGCCGGTGAGCAGCGCCATCGGCAGAATGAAGCGCGAGAAGCGCAGCACCGCTGGTGGCTCGTGTACGTGCAGCTCGAGGGTCGGCATGACGAATGTTAGGAGCGGGTGTAGGGTGTGGGGAGTGGGGTGTGGTTAGCGGAGAGATCTCCGCCGTACCCACACCACAGACCCAACACCCCACACCCGCTGTTTCACTCCTTCAGGACGCTTCCTCTGGCTCGGTCATCCGCGCACTCGACACGCTCTGCGCGCGAGGGCGAACGCCTGGATAGAGTCGCTGCAATCGCTCGCCCGGCGGCAGCATCGCCAGCGCCGGATCGATCTCCTTCGTCTTCGCCTGCTGCGCCAGCTGATGCGTGAGGATGTTCATCTCGAGCAGCGCCTGCGACCCGCGCTCGCCGGCCGTGGCGCGCTGCCGCGAGTAGACGCGCATGCGGTACGAGATGAACACGCCGACGAACAGCACAACGAGCGCCACGCCACCGAGGACGATTCCGACTTTGTTCATTTCAATGCGAAAGGCTGGGGTATGAGCGATCACGCGTCCGAGCGCAGTGATCAGTCGCTGTCACTGACATCTGCCATCTGACGTCTGACATCTGTTCTCGTCAGTCCACTGTCGCCGCACACTCAATCTCCACCCGCGCGCCCAGTGCGAGGCCCGATGTTCCGAACGAGCTCCGCGCCGGCTTGTGATTCGGAAAGAAGGCGACGTAGACGGTATTCATCGCATCCCACTCCCGCATGTCCGCCAACATCACCGTGCATTTCACGACGCGGTCCATCGACGAGCCGTGCTGCTGGAGCACGGTCGCGATGTTCGTCAGCGCTTGGCGCGTCTCGGTCGTGATGCCGCCGCCGACCACGTTGCCGTCGGCGCCGGTGCCGATCTGCCCCGAGAGATACAGCATGTTGCCGACGCGTACGCCGCTCGAGAACGGACGGCCCGCCGGCCCCGGATAAAAATCCGCGGTCGCCGAGCCCGAGTGGCGGCAGGCGGTCGACAACAGCACCGCCGCGGCGAACAGTGCGATCGATCTTACGCGCATGGCATCGCTCCGTTACTTGGTCGGTTGCAGCACCAGCAAGTGCGCTTTCGCCTTCTCGACGCTCGGCCGGCTGAAGGCGAGCGGGAAGTATTGGCCGTTCGCCCACAGCGGGAGCAGGTTGTCGTAGTATGGGCTCGTCGGTTGCGCGGATTGGCCCGGCACGTTGATCGCCACCGAGTTGTCCCAGTTGGAGACGTCGAGAATCTCGCGGTACGATGCGCCGGAGCGCTGCAAGTAGTTCGCGCCGCCGGTGGCGTTCACCGTATTCGCATCGCCGCCGCGCGGAACTTCCTCGAGATCGAACGCGTCGACGAGCGGATGGCGGAAGGGCGCCTTGTGCAACGCGCCCCATGACCAGCGCCGGCGGTCGCCGCTCAGCCGGCGCGTGATCTCGGCGACGGCGTCATCGAGCGCAAAGAGCACCGTGTTGTCGCGGCCGGAGAGCGCCCGCTCTCCGGCGCCGAACACCTGGTCGGG
>JALZAE010000505.1 GCA_030948535.1 Gemmatimonadota bacterium
GTTCTCGGTCGCGCGGCTCAAGCCCGGCGTGACCGTCGAGAGCGCCGCGCGCGACGTAGTGGGCCTCGCGAAGCAGCTGGAGACGGAAAATCCATCCACGAACACGGGCCAGAGCGCAGACGTCGTCACGGTGCGTGACAATCTCGTCGGCGGATCGAGAACGGCGTTGATGACGCTGCTCGCGGCGGTGGGCGTGGTGCTGCTCATCGCCTGCTTCAACGTCGCCAACCTGCAGCTCGCGCGCGCGGCGGCGCGCCGGACGGAGATATCGGTGCGTGCCGCGCTGGGCGCCTCCCGAAGCCGTCTCGTCAGACAGCTGCTGACGGAAAGCGTGCTGCTGTCGGTCGCCGGGGGCGCGCTCGGCCTGCTGCTCACCGCCGTGATGATGAAGTCCCTCGTCGCCAACCTCCCCGCGAACTTGTACCTGGCGGCCGAGGTCGGTCTCAACATGCGCGTGCTGATGTTCGCGATCCTGTTGACGCTCGGCACGGGCGTGCTGTTCGGGATGGCGCCGGCGATGCGCAGCTCGCGCGCCGATCTCGGCGGCGCGCTTCGCGATCGCGGTGGACGCGGCGCGAACCGCGCCGGCATGCGCGATGGATTCGTCGTCGCGCAGATCGCGCTGTCGACGATGCTGTTGATCGCCGCGGGCCTGCTCATTCGCTCGCTGGTGTCGCTGCAGCAGGTGGAGCCCGGCTTCGACATGAAGAACGTGCTGACGATGGAGTTCCGTCTGCCGCCGACGAAGTACAAAACGCCGGAGCAGATCACGGCCTTCATGCTGCGCGCGACCGACGAGATCCGGCGCGTGCCTGGCGTGACGAGCGCGGCGATGGTGCGCGCCGTGCCGCTGAGTGGGAATTTCGCGACGGGGAACTACACGGTGGAGGGAAAGCCCGAGCCCAAGATGGGGGAGGCACCGGGCGCGCAGGCGAACGCGGCGACCACCGGCTATTTCGCGACCATGCGCATTCCGATGTTGTCCGGCCGCGATTTCGCCGAAACCGATACGCGCGAGTCGATGCCTGTCGTGATCGTGAACGAGACGCTGGCGCGCCGCGAGTGGCCGGGCAGCTCGGCGCTCGGCCATCGCGTACGCGCGGTTGGAGACTCGGTGTGGCGCACGATCATCGGCGTCGTGGGTGACGCGAAGCATCTGTCGGTCTCCGATCCTCCGCGCGGCCAGATCTACACGCCGTACACGCAGGACGCGTCGCTCTTCAGCACCGTGGTCGTGCGCACCGCGCGCGATGCGCTGACGTTCGGGCCGCCGGTGCGCGCCGCAATCTGGTCGGTCGATCGCGATCAGCCGGTGTGGAAGATTCGCACCATCGAGTCGCTGGCGAAGCGCTCCTTCGGCCAGCCGCGATTCATGATGATGCTCGTCGCGGCGTTCGCCGGGCTCGCACTCGTACTCGCCGGCGTGGGCATCTACGGCGTCATGTCGTACGCCGTCGCGCAGCGCACGCACGAGGTGGGAATTCGCATCGCGCTGGGCGCTCGTGGGGTGGAAGTCGTGCGGTTGGTGTTGCGCCGCGGGATGCTGCTCACCCTCGGCGCGGTCGTGCTGGGCATTGTCGGAGCGCTGGCGGCGACGAGGCTGCTGGCGAGCCAGCTCTACGGCGTGAGCCATCGCGACCCGCTCACCTTCGCCGCTGTGCCCATGGTGCTTGGCGCCGTCGCGCTCGTGGCATGCTGGCTTCCGGCGCGGCGCGCGAGCAGGGTCGATCCGGTGGTGGCGCTTCGCGCACCTTGAAGCGACGAGAAGACTACCACGGGGCTAGCCCGCGCATCAGCTTATCTCTCGGGCCAACTCGAGAGAGACGAGGATGCGGATCACCATGAGGGGCATCGCGCTTGTGTCGAGCGCGATGCTCGCGGTGGCGGCGCTGTCGCGAACGACATACGCCCAGGCTCGCGGATCGGTCGGCGGCATCGTGTACGACAGCATGCAGCATCGTCCGGTGGCGGGAGCGACCGTGCAGTTGCTGTCCTCGCCGGTGGCAGACACGTCGTACATCGCCACCACCGATGCGTCGGGCGCCTTCAAGATCGACAGCGTAAAACCGGGTCACTACCTCGCCGGCTTCTTTCATCCGACGCTCGACTCGCTCGGGCTCAACTCGCCGCTGCGCGCCGTCGATGTCGCCGCCGGCAGCTCGGCTACGACATCGCTGTGGGTGCCGAGCGCGACGGGGATCACGCGAGCGGTGTGCGGCACCGCCGGACTGCCGGCGGACAGCTCGGCGCTCCTCCTCGGTCACGTGCGCGATGCGGAGACCGGCGAGCCGATTCCCGGAAGCACGGTGGTCGTGGTGTGGTACGAGCTGATCATCGACAGAGGGATGCGGCGCGAGCGGCGGCAGGTGCCGGTCAAGACGGATCAGCGCGGCTGGTACGCGATCTGTCGGTTGCCGATCGACGCGGGCCTGAGCGCGCGGGCCGAGCGTGGGAGCGATGTGACGGGATTCGTCGACGTCACTCCGACCGCGGGTGCGATCGACATCGAGGACTTCGCCATACCGCGCTCCGATTCCGCCGGCCGGCCGTCGACCACGGTGGTGAACGGAATGCGAAAAGGCAGCGCACGCCTGGCGGGAACGGTGAAGAACAAGGCCGGTCGTCCAATCGCCGGAGCGCAGGTGCGGGTGATCGAGACGGCGGCGAACGCGACGACGGCGGACAACGGCACGTTCACGCTGGCCGGTTTGCCGTCCGGCACGCAGTCGGTGGAGGTGCGATCGATCGGCTTCGCGCCGAAGCGCGCCGCCGTGCGTTTGTCGAGTCGCACGCCAGCGGTGGTCGAGCTCGTGATGTCGGAGCGTATCGCCGAGCTCGATGCGGTGACGGTGTATGGCCAGGCGAACGAGCGCCGGAATCGCGCGCTTTCGGGTTTTCTGGAGCGGCGAAAGAGCGGGTTTGGCAATTTCTTGACGCACGAGGAGATCGAGAAATACCAGCCCCTCTCGTTCTGCGATGTGCTACACCGCGTGCCCGGCGTGAGTGTCAGCTACGGCGGCGGCGGGATGTCGGCGGGCTCGCTCGGTGGATGCTCGATCATGATGCGCGGGACGGAGACGATCATGGGATCGTGCAGCCCAACATTCTTTCTCGATGGTGCGCGGATGATCGGCGGCGCCTCGGACATGGAGATGGCGGTGCGTCCTGAGGAGATTGCCGGCGTGGAGGTCTACAAAGGAGCGGCGACGACGCCCGCCGAGTTCACGGGTGGGTGCGGGGCGGTCGTGGTGTGGACGGGGCGACGATAAAGCGCGTGAGCGTGCGCGCGCGGCCGCCAAGCAAAGCAATCCAATGGCGTTTCACGGGCGAGATTCTCGTCTACCAGAAGATCCGGCGCCAGCCGGTCGCATCGGCGCGGCGCATTCTCCAGTAGATGATGAAGCCCGTCACGGTGAGCACGGCGAGCGACAGACCCCAGAACATCGCGACGACCAGACCGCCGTCGCCGAACGCTTCACCGCTGTGCAATCGATAGAGGAACGGCTTGTCGGCGTACGCCTCGGTCGAGATGAGCGCGCCGGTTCGCGCGTCGAGCACGAACTTCTTGTCTTCGCCGCCTTTGGGTTTTCCAGTGAAGACGGTGACGGTCGGCTGCGGTCCCTTGAGCTGCAGCGTCACCTTGTCCACCGGAGCATCGCCCGAGCTACCGGCGACGGTGACGAGCGCGCGCGCGATCGGATCGGACCAAACCGCGGCGCCGCTCTTCGTCGTCACCGGACTGATCAGATCGCGCGTGGCTTCGCGGAGCGCTTCATCCGCGCCGAAGAACTCGTTCGCGGCGACGAGCATGCCCGTCACCGACGCGAAGAGCAGAAACACCGATGCCGGGAATCCGATCCACCGATGCCACTTTCGCCACCATGCAGGCTTCATTCGACTCAGGGCCGATCCTTGAACATCGTGTTGAGCTCGGTGTGCTTGGTGCCGAGCGGGATCGGACGTCCATCGATGAAGAGATACTTGGTGTCCGTCTTCGCCTCGAGCATGTCGCCCGTGGTGATGACGATGTTCGCCATCTTGCCGACCTCGATCGTACCGAGCCTGTCGCCGACGCCGAAGATCTGCGCCGGATAGAGCGTCACGGACTTGAGCGCCTCGTCCTTGGGCAGTCCGTTGGCGGCTGCCATGCCAGCGACGTACGGCAAGTTGCGCGAGTCGGCGCTGTTCTCGCCCTGCGAGATCGCGAACTTCACACCGGCCTGCAGTAGCTTAGCCGGCGTCGAGTAGTTGGCGTCGTACGGATCGTCCTCACGCGCGGGGAGATCCATCACGCTCGTGATGACCACCGGCACGTTGTGCTGCTTGAGAAAGGGCGCCACCGCTGCCGCATCGCGCCCGCCGATGATGATCGGCTTCAGGTGCATCTCCTCGGCGAAGGTAACGGCCGCGCGGATGTCGGCGGCTGCGTCGGCCGGGAAGATTACCGGCATCTCGCCGCGCAGCGCGGGGACGAGCGACGCGAGCACGACGTCGTGCTCCGGCCGCGGCAGCGTCTTGTCTTTAGCGTAGGCGTCGAACGCCTTGCCGTACGCATCGGCGTCGTGGAGCATCTGCTTGAGCGAATCGACCTGACGTTGGCGCGCCCGCCCGGCGTCAGCGGTGT
This sequence comes from Gemmatimonadota bacterium, assembly GCA_030948535.1. Taxonomy (GTDB): domain Bacteria; phylum Gemmatimonadota; class Gemmatimonadetes; order Gemmatimonadales; family Gemmatimonadaceae; genus JALZAE01. The sequence continues at coordinate 4,625 of JALZAE010000505.1, forward strand.
TGCCGCCCTGCTGCGCCAGCGCCTGCGCGAATCCTCGGCCGGTGAATCCGGAGCGGGGCAGCTCGATGACCATCGCGAGCTTGGGCGTGATCGCCATCTGGGGCGGAGTGTCGCCGGCGAGATTGAGCAGCGCGGCCTGGCCCGAGATGATGCCTCCGGTCGGACGCGACACCACGGTTGTGACGCCGACCACGCGCGTGACGCCGACGTGCGCGCTGTGCGGATTGATACCGTAGAACGCCTGCACGTTCGGGTTGAAGCTGCCGACTTCGTTGACGTCGACCGTCGCGTTTGCGCCCTGTGGAATCTCGTTCAGGCCGAGCGTCGTGCCGCCGTCGATCATGCCGGGATAGACGATGAGGCCCGTGGCGTCGATCGTTTGCGCGCCCGCCGGGATCGCCGCGTTGGCGCCGACGCCGACGATCCTGCCGCCGCTGATGACGAGGGTGCCGTTGGCGATGTCAGTGCCGGTGCCGGTGACGATGCGCGCGTTCTTGATCGCGTAAATCCCCTGCGCGCCCGGCCGCGGATTGAAGGTGCCGAGCTGAGCGCGGAGAGGAAGCGCGGCAGCCGCGGTGAGCGCTGCCAGGCATGCGGCGCGCTCGAGTAGGTGCGTCATCACTTGTCATCCTCGTTCGGAATCTGCGTGGCCCGCGTAGGCCGCGGGCCGCGCTCCGCCTGCTCGAGCGCGGCGCGCTCTTTCGCCATCTTGTCGCGCATCTCGAGGTCGCGCTTCTTGTCGAAGTAGATCTCGCCTTCAATGAACGTCGTCTCGGCGCTGGAGTAGACGCTGAGCGGATCGCCGCTCCAGATCGCGAGGTCGGCATCCTTGCCCACCTCGAGCGATCCGACCTTGTCCGCCACGCCGAGCTGCAGCGCGCCATTGTAGGTGATGGTCTTGAGCGCTTCGTCCTCGGTCAGTCCGCCGTAGCGGACGAGCTTGGCGGCGTCGATGTTCAAGCGGCGCGCGCGCTCATCGGAGTCGGAGTTGATCGTCGCGACCACGCCGTGGCGCATCAGGATCGGCACGTTGTACGGAATCGCGTCGTATGCCTCGATCTTGTACGACCAGTCGTCGGCGAAGCTCGAGAGCCCGGTGCCGGCCTGCGCGATCTCGGAGGCGATTTTGTAACCGTCGAGTCCGTGCTGCAGCGTCGCGACCTTGAAGCCGAACTCTTTGGCGAGATTGAGCAGCATCAGCATCTCGTCCGAGCGATACGAGTGCGCGTGGACGAGGCGCTTCCCCTCCATCACTTCGACCAGCGGCTCGAGTTCCAGATCGCGCCGCGGCGCGACGAGGCCCTTTTCACCCTTGGCGATCTTCGCCTTGTACTCGTCCCATCCCGCCTTGTAGTCGCGCGCGCGTGTGAACGCGTCGCGCAGCACCTCTTCCTGGCCCATGCGGCTCGTCGGGTAGCGGCGCGGTGGCGACGGCTGCCCGGGGATGATGACGGTGTTGCGATTTTTCTGCGTCACGTTCTCACCGAGGGCGAACTTGATGCCGGGTGGCGCGCCGGCGAAGAGCATCTCGTTCACCGGGCGGCCGTACTTGAGCTTCACCGTCGCGTTCTGTCCGCCGATGGTGTTCGCCGATCCATGCAGCACGTTGATCGTCGTCACGCCGCCGGCCAGCTCGCGATAAATGCCGATCGCTGTCGGGTTGAGCACATCGGCGATGCGCACCATCGACGTCACCGAGAGCGAGCCCTCGTTGACCGCGTCGCTCATCGAGTGCGAGTGCGGATCGATGATGCCGGGCATGACGTACTTGCCGGTGGCGTCGATGACCTGCGCACCGGCGGGCGCCGTCAGATTTTTTCCGATCTGCGCGATCTTGCCATTCTGAATGAGAATGTCGGTGTTCTCGAACCGTCCTTTCGTGACGGTGAGCACGGTGGCGTTCTTGATCAGCGTCGGCGCGGCGGCCGGTCGCGCTGGCATCGCGCGCGCCGGCATTGACTGCGCGGCCACACTCGCCGCCGGGAGCGCGAGCGCGCACGCGGCGAGAATTGAAATCTTCATTGAGTTCTCCAGAGCGTTTCGCATGATGTGCATCGCCTAGTGCTGCGGCGGACGACGGCCTCGGCCCTGCTGTCCCGGAGCCCCATCGGCTGCCGGCCGTGTGCCGACGAATGTGCCCGGCGGATGTCCGACGATCTGCACCGTGCCGCGCACGGCGTTGCCGTTGATCTGGCCGGCGAAGGTCGCTTCCTCCGTCGCCGAGGGCAGCGTGATCGATGCCGTGAAGCGCAGCTCGCCCGTCGCCGACACCGATCCGTCGGAGATTTGCGCCGAGCCGAGCGCGCCCTGCAGCGTGCCGCGAACGCGGTCGCCCTCCTGGATCAGCGCGACGGTGATCGGCTTCTCGCCGATGTCGAGCGTGACCGTGAGCGTCCAGCTGCCGCCGGCCATCGACGCGGCGTTCGCCGTCGTGGGCGCGCGCGCTTCCACCGGCTTCCCATCGATGAAGAGCTGCGTCACGCGGCCGCCGGTGAAGATGTCGCCGCGGCTTATCGTCAAGTTCGCAATCTTGCCGACCTCGATGGTGCCGAGCCGGTCGCTCACGCCGAAGAGCTCGGCGGGGGCGATGGTCAACGCGCGCAGCGCTTGGTCCGCGGTCAGGCCATTCGTCACCGCGCTCGCGATGTTGGCGTCGAAGTCCGCCCAGTTCGAGATGCCGCCCGACTCGAAGGCGAATTTCACGCCGGCCTGTGCCAGCTTTGCCGGACCCTTCGGCGCTTCGGCCCGCTCGCGCAACACGCGCAGGGGCTCCGGGTCCGCATCGGGCGACGCGTTCGTCGGACGCTTCGGAAAGTTCACCGACAAGAGCACGGGAACGTTTTCGGCCTTGAGCCGGTCGGCGACGAGATACGCCTCGGAGCCGCCGGCGATGATGGGCCGAACATTGAATTCCTTGGCGAGGTCGAGCGCGCGCTCTATCTCGCGCTGCGACGAGGCCAGCATGATCACCGGCATCTGCCGAGCGAGCACCGGCTGTAGCGCGGCGAGCGAGGGATCGTTTTCCGGACGGCGCATGCCGCGCGGATTTTTGGCGTAGGCGGACTCGACCTCGCCGTAGCGCTGCGCGTCGAGCAGCATTTGCCGTAGCGCGGAGAAAACGCCGAGCAAGGAGTTTGGATATCCGCCGCCGCGAACCGCGTTGAAGCCGATGTGCATCGCGACCGGCGACTTGATCAGCATGTCCTGCGTCGTCGAGCCGGCAAGGTTGATGACGGCCGAGCGTCCCATGAAGATTCCGCTCGAGGGCGCGGTGAGCGCGGCGGTGAGGCCGGCGCTCTGGGGTCCTGTCATCGCTTCGGCGTCGGGCTTGAGCAGATCGACGGCGGAAATCTCAGGCTGCTGGCCGGCCGGGTGGAGTGAGTTTGGTGCGCTGGCCGCGCTCACCTGCGGTCCGCCGGTAAAGGCTGTGGGTGCGCCGCCGCCACGTCCGCCACCGCCACCCTGTGCGCTCGGGCTGGGAATGCCGAGACTCCCGTACGCGTCGATGAATCCAGGGTACACGGTGAGGCCCGCACCATCGATGGTTCGCGCGTCGCCCGGCACCGCGGCCGACGCGCCGACGGCGGTGATGACGCCGTTGCGGATGACGATCGTCCCCTTCTCGATCGGGGCGCCGGCGACGGGGACGATGCGCGCGTTGGTGATCGCGTAGACCTCGGGCGCATTGCGCTCGCGCTGCACGCCGATCTGCGCGTGCGCGTCGGTGAGAAGCGTGGCGCCGGCCGCTAGCGTGACGGTCGTCGCCAGCGTGACGCGACGGGTGAGCATGGCCAAGAGAAACTCCTCGCCTGGACGGTCTCGACGGAGGCCGCGTGGTGTGAGCATCGCGGCGAGCGCCGCGGGGAATTGAAGATTCGATGTGGGGCTGGCCGGAGCTAGGGCCGGCGACTGGAATACGTACCGCCTCGCGGCTGCGTTGGCCAGACTGGCATGGGGCGGGGGCCGCGTATCGCGCGACCTGCGTATGCATCATCTTGGCTGCGAGCGCCGACTCGCCTCGCCCTCGCAACCGCGTGCGCTCTCAGGAGGATCTCCCGCCGTGCTCCGGCTCCTTCGCTTGCTCGCCCTCGCCCTCCTCGCGGCGCCCTTGAGCGCGCAGAACGGGTTTCAGTTTACGATCGACAACATCATGCGCGGGCCGGAGATCTAGGGGCGCGATCCGCAAAAAGTCCGATTGTCGGGCGACGGCAAGTAGATCTACTTCTCCTGGCTCGAGCCGAGCGCATCATGGCGCGAGCCGAGCCGGCCATATCGGGTGCGAGCGGTGCCGACAAATAGCGGCGGATTCTTTTGCATGCGTGCGGAGAGCCTGCGTGCGTACGAGAGATCGAACGCAGAGGAGTTGATACGGATGCTGCGAAGCGAGCGGATTTCTGCGAATCTCTCATTCTTGAATGACAAAGGGACAGAGATGAGAAATCCGTGTAAATCCGCGGTCGAATTTTGTCGTTACGGAGAGGGAGGGCGGATGTCCGATCTGCGGCGATGGAAACGGTGGCATCTGGTCACGGCCGCCGCGGCGGCGAGCGACCCTCGGCTCGGCGGCGAGCGGCCGGCGTTGCCTGAGGCTGGCATTCCTGACCCCGATTTCTCGCGGGCAGCAGCGCACGCGAGACGCGAAGCGTACGGCCGCTGAAAGGGCTGCACACTCGAAGCATTTCGTGCCGTACCAAGAGTTCGCCATGCTTGACGGGAGCAAGCAGGGCAATCAGGGTAGTTGCATGACGTCCGTAGTTGCCTTGGGCGGCCTGATCACCGCGATGTACGGCGCGTGACGCACGCCTCGCCCGCCGGCACTCTCGCCATCGGCCTCTTCATGCTCCTTGCGCCGCAGCCGCGCCCCGCGGCGACGCGCGCGCGACCGCGACCGCCGCTACAGGCGATCGGCGACCTCCCGATGCTTCCGGACCGCCGTCGCACACCCGGGGCGGTGCTCGACGTCACCGCCAAAGACATCTGCGTGCCGGGCTACACGAAGAAGGTCCGCAACGTCCCCGCGACGGTGAAGAAGCAGGTTTACGAGTCGTACGGCATCCGTACGCACCCGCGCGGGGCCTTCGAGGTCGATCATCTCATCAGTCTCGAGCTTGGAGGCTCCAACGCGGTCGCCAACCTCTGGCCTGAGTCGTATCGCACGAGCCCCTGGAACGCCAAGGTGAAGGACGCGCTGGAGAACAAGTTGCACCGGATGGTCTGCGCGAACGAGATCGACCTGCCGGCGGCGCAACGCGCGATTGCCGTGGATTGGATCGGCGCGTACAAACAATATTTTCACCGCGATCTTCCCGAGGCCGTGCGCACGCATCCGCGCCGGCGTCGACGAAGGTCCTGAGTCGGCGCGACTGGAGGTCAGGGTGGCGAGCAACCGTAAGCTTCTGAGCGTGATCAAGGGACGCACGATCACAAGCATCGACCGCGACGGATCGGTCGCCCAGGTCCGGTTCAAGGACGGCTCGGTGATGACCGTGCACCTTGCGGGCGAGTCCGCGCCGACGCTCGCCGCGCCCGGCGCGGTGGCGAAGGTGCGCCAGCAGGGCACTCACCTGGCGATCGACATCGACCCCGGCGGCACGCTCGACTTCGATACTGCGGAAGCGACGTCGAGCGTCATGCTGCGCGATAAAGCGCAGTCGCTCGAGTATGCTGACTAGGAGCCGCTGATCGCGACGTGATTCAACCGCGGATTTTCGCGACTTGCCGCGGATATTGCCTCTTCTACCAAGAGCAAAGGGCAGCCGCAGATTGACGCAGATCTTCGCAGATTGCTCCCAGTAGCGTAAAGCTCCTCGCTCCAGGGTTCGCGGTTTTTTGTTGTACAAAACAACAAAAATCAGAGAGCCATTTTCTTGGTGAGACGAATCTTCGCCCGCGACAAGTCGATCTGCGCGTTTCTGCGGCGATCTGCGGCTGCACTTGATGTCGCTCTTCTAACGCAAGACAGATCCGCGGCAATCCGCGAAGATCCGCGGCGCATTTCGCCCTTACAACGGTCCCGCGAACTTCCACTGCGGCACGTAGTCCCTCGGCAACGTCTGCTTCATCAGCCGGGCACGGACCATCTCGATCGGCATCGGCCCACCCTCGAGGATCGCGTCGTGAAATTGGCGGTTGGTCATCTTTCCAGACTCTACCAGCTCTTTGTGTAGCGCACGGATCTGTAGTCCGCCGATCATGTAGCCGATCTGGTAGAGCGGCGCATAACTGCCGTTGAACGAGCGACGCACCTCGCCCTCGGCGTTGGCGCGCTCGAAGCCGACCTTCTCCACCAGGAAGTCGACCGCTTCCTGCGGCGTCATCGTGCCGAGGTGGTAGCGGAGGGAGAAGATGATCCGCGCGCTGCGATGCATGCGCCAGAAGAGCGCGCCGACGCGGTCCTCGGGCGATTTGTGGAAACCCTGGTCCCAGAGAAACATCTCCCAGTAGAGCGACTGTCCCTCATTCCAGAACGGCGTCGCGAAGGCGCGGCGGTGGGGGTTGTAGCGCGCGTTCATGAACTGCTGCAGATGGTGCCCGGGAATCAGCTCGTGGAAGACGGTCGCGTGCGAGAAGTGCGGGTTGTTGCCGCGCATGCTCATCATCTTGTCGTCTTCAGACATCGCGTCGGTCGGATACGACACCAGAATCACCTCGCCGCCAAGAAAGAACGGCGAGACCTTCTGGCGCTCGGGCGACATCATCTCCATGCGCCACACCTCGCGCGCCAGCGGCGGCACGGTCACATAATCGTGCGCGTCGAGAAACGCTTCGGCCTGCTTCGCCAAGTCGCGGATGAGATCGGGCTGCTTGCCCGGCTCGACGAAGCTGTTCTTCACCTTCTCCAGCGCCTGCTTCCAGTCGTCGCCGAAACCCATTTCGCGCGACGCCTTCTTCATCTCGGCTTCGCTCCACGCATACTCGCGCTCGGCGATGCCGATCAGCTGCTCGGGCGTGTAGGGAATCATCTCGAAAGCGAGGTCCGCCTTGAGCCCGTCGGCGCCGATCGGCACGCCGACGATCGGCTCATCGTCGCCCTCCTTCCAGCCGACGATCTTCTCGCGCAGCGTCTTGCCGTACTTCTTCAGAGCTTCGTCGGCGCGCTTGTACGGATCCTTCGACCACCAGGAGAACATCGGATCGTAGCCGTCATAGTACTTGAACCAGGTGCCGAGCGTGGTGCGCACCTGCTCGAGCTGCTGCACGGCGTGATATGCGACAATCTTGGTGACCTGCGGTGCTTGCGGCGACGGCGGCCCGCTGGCGGAATCGCTTCCATTCTTGCGCGGCGTCCCCTCGAACAACTTGCGGAGGCTGTCGGCGCGATCGGCGACATGCGCGAGGGAGCGCGCGGCGGCTGCCGGATCCATCGCCGTCAAACGACGGCGCGCATCCTGTAGCGCCAGCACCTGATCGGCGAACGGCACCAGCGTCGCAGTCTCGGCGATGAGCTTCTCATCGCGGTCGAGCAGCTGCAGCTCGTGGCCGAGCCGATCGCCGAGGAGGATGTAATCGATGCGACCCTCGAGTCCTAGCTTGGCGAAGTCCACCTCGCGCAGGCGCGCGCTCCACGCCTGGTAGAAGTCGCGCATGCGCTTGCGCTGGTCGGGCGAGCCGGCCGCATCGTAGCGCCGGGTGAGTGCGCCGCGGTCCGTCGAATAACGTTCGACCACATCGGCGAGCTCGCTGTTCTGCCGCCCGACGAGCGCGACCAGCGACGGCACCGTCTTCTTCGCATCGGTCGCCGGCATCATGCTCGTGCCCTTCACGGCGTCCTGCGCCGCGAGCGTTCCGACGATGAGACAGGCAAGCGATGATGCTGTCACAAACGAGAATGTCATCGCGTAGAGACCTCTTCGCTGGGTGGGAACGCGCTCCGTCGTCCGGAGAATCTTCGCGCCCAGCGTGCGTCGCGCCAGCTTGCGCTTCGTCGCGAACCGGCCGCCGGTTAGGTCACCCGTCGTCATTTCCCCCCGACAACCGCCCCTGTGCTCCTCATCAACGGCCTCTCGAAGACCTATCCCAACGGCGTGCGCGCGCTGAACGACGTCACGCTCACGATCCCCAAAGGGATGTTCGGCCTGCTCGGTCCCAACGGTGCCGGCAAGTCGACGCTCATGCGCACGATCGCCACGCTCCAGCTGCCGGACTCCGGTACGATTCGCTTCGGCGAGATCGATGTCGTCGCGCAGCCGGCGGAGATCCGCAAAGTGCTGGGCTATCTGCCGCAGGAGTTCGGGCTCTACCCGAATCTCTCGGCCGAGATGGTGCTGGATCACTTCGCGACGCTGAAGGGAGTGATGGATTCGCGAGAGCGGCGCGAGCTGGTGAAGGCGCTGCTGCAGCAGACAAACCTGTACGAGGTGCGCGGCAAGCGCGTCGGCGGATTCTCGGGCGGCATGAAACAGCGGCTCGGCATCGCGATCGCGCTCGCCGGCCGGCCCCAGCTGATCATCGTCGACGAGCCGACGGCAGGTCTCGATCCGACGGAGCGGCATCGCTTTCTGAATTTGCTGGCGGAGATCGGCAGCGAGGTCGTGGTGATCCTGTCGACGCACATCGTGGAGGATGTCCGCGAGCTGTGCAGCAACATGGCGATCATCGACAAAGGCGAGGTGGTGCTCTCCGGCGATCCCGCGAAGGTGCTCGAGGCGGTGCGCGGCCGCATCTGGCGGAAAACGGTCGACAAGAGCGAGGTCGCGTCCGCGGCGTCGACCTACGAGCTCATCTCGACGAGACTCGTCGCCGGCGCGCCGGTGATTCACGTGTACAGCGAGAGCCAGCCGGGCCCGGGCTTCACGGAAACGGAAGCGGGACTCGAGGATGTGTATTTCCACACTTTGAATCAGCGTGGAGCAGCGCTAAGCGCGTAACGCGCGGGGGTTCGTTGTGTTTTGGCCAATTCTGAAGTTCGAGATCTCCTACCAGCTTCGTCGTCCGTCGACGTGGCTGTATTTCGCGCTCCTCTTTCTGCTGTCGTTCGCGTTCATCGGTACGGACATCGTCGAGATTGGCGGCGGGGTGGGACGCGTGATGAAGAACGCGCCGTACACGCTGGCGCAGACGATGCTGATCCTGACCGCCATCGGTCAGGTGATCACGTCCGCGCTCGTCGGCACGGCGATCCTGCGCGACTTCAACATGAAGTCGCACGAGCTGCTCTTCACCTCATCGATCACCAAGTTCGGCTATCTCGCCGGTCGCTTCGCCGGCGTGCTGGTGGTGATGACGCTCGTGTACGTGGCGATCCCGATCGGCACCTGGTTCGCGACGCTGATGCCGTGGGTGGACCACTCGAAGCTCTCGGCGTTCCATGCCTCGTGGTACATCTCGCCCTTCCTCGTGCTGGTGCTGCCCAACCTGATCTTCATCAGTGCGCTCTTTTTCTCCGTCGGTGTGGCGACGCGCAACCAGTTCGCGATCTACACGCTCGGCATCTTCCTGCTCGTGGCGAACGTCGTCGCGTCCGAGATGCGCCGTGGTCTCGAGAACGGCCGGATCACCGCGCTGACCGACGTGTTCGGCATGTCCACCTTCGCACTCGCAACGAAGTATTGGACGGTGATCGAGAAGAACACGCTGACGGTGCCGCTGTCGGGCTACATGCTGCTGAACCGCGTCACCTGGGTCGCCATCGCGGCACTGCTGCTCGGCATCGCGTACGCGATATTCCGCTTCGACGCGATGCCACGATCGATGCGCCGCAAGCGCACCCTGCAGGAGAAAGATCCCGCGCCCGGCGCGCTGGCGCCGTCGCTCGCCATCCCAAGCGTGCGTCAGATGTTCGGTGGTGCGGCCTCGTGGCGCGAGCTGCTGTCGATCACGCGCTTCAACTTCGTCGGCATCGTGCGCGAGGTGCCCTTCCTCGCCATCGCGACGATCGGCGTCGTCAACGTCTTCCTGTCGTCGTGGTACTCGGACGCGGCGTATGACACCAAGCTCTACCCGGTCACCTACAGCATGGCCGAGTCGATTGTCGGCGCGTTCGGGCTGTTCTTCGTCATTCTGATCACGATCTACGCCGGCGAGCTGGTGTGGCGCGAGCGGGCGATGAAGGCGGACCAGATCGTCGACGCGCTGCCGGTGTCATCCTCGGTCGCGATCCTCGGACGGTTGACCGGCTTCCTCCTCTCGCTCGCGCTGCTGCTCGCGATGTGCATGGTGACGTCGATGGTCGTGCAGGCCTTCAAGGGCTACGCGAACTTCGAGCTGCCTCTCTACGCGAAGTATCTGTACCTGACGGAATTTCCGAGGTGCGCTGAGCAAGTACCTGCGCGAGCATCAGCACCCGACGGCGCCCTACCCGACGTCGACCGATTTCATCCGAGAGCTACGCGCGGCGACGCCCGACTCGTTACAGTCGGTGATCACCGACATGTTCGAGACGATCACGCTCTTCGACAACAAGGCCGATTCCGCGACGTGGACCAAGCGTGCCGACGGCAAGTACACGGTGAAGGTGTCAGTCAGCGCGCGGAAGCTGCGCGCGGACAGCTTAGGCGCGGAGCACGAGATTCCGGTGTCGGACTACATCGACATCGGGGTCTTTGGCGCGAAGGAGAAAGGGAATGAGCTCGGAAAGCCGCTCTATCTCGCGAAGTACCACATCACGCAGGCGCACTCGGTGATCGAGCTGATCGTCGACCGTGTGCCGGAGCGCGCGGGCATCGATCCGTACAACAAGCTCATCGACCGTGAGCCCAAGGACAACGTCAAGTCCGTCGACTCGCGACCTTGAGTTTTTGGTTGTCAGCGAGATCATCGCTAGGGGCGGCGGGAGTAGTCC
>JALZAE010000520.1 GCA_030948535.1 Gemmatimonadota bacterium
CTCACGCTCGAGATCACCGCGCACGGCCGCCGCGGGATGCCCGCGGTCGTGCCGCCGCTGTTGGTGCGCCGCGCCGATCCCTTTTGGGACATCCCGCTCGAGCGGATCGGCGCGCCGAGCATCGCTCCCGAGGACGACCTCGTCGCGCTCGGGCGCACGATCCCCGCCGACTACGATGGCGTGTTTTCGCAGATGGTCACGTTCACCTACTCCCTTGTCATCAGCAGCGGCGTCCCGCCGTTCGACATCACCTAGCGCCCGCGCGCGCGAGCCAGGAGCGATCAATGCCCGAGTATTTGGCGCCTGGAGTTTACGTCGAAGAAGTGAGCTTCCGCTCGAAGAGCATCGAGGGCGTGCCGACGAGCACGACCGGCTTCGCGGGGATGACGCGCTACGGACCGGTGCACTACCCGGGCGGCCCGACGTCGACCGAGCCGCGGCTGATGACGAGCTTAATCGAGTTCGAGCGGATGTACGGCGGACTCGAAGTACTGCACATGCCGACCGACGGCGATGAGCGCCTGCCCTACACGTCGCACGCGGCGCGCGTCTTCTTTCTCAACGGCGGGAAGCGGCTCTACATCTCGCGCGTCTTCACGCCGCGCGACTTGGGCGGCGGCCTGTTCAGCTGGGGCGTCGCCGCCCGCGCGATTCCGGTGAGCGGCACCACCGCCACCTGGCGCGGGCGCTGGCCGGGATCGTTCGGCAACGTGTGGCTCGAGACGCAGGTGGTCCGCAGCAAGAACATCGCGTACGTGAACACGACGCTCGGCGGCATCGTGCAGGTCACGCGCGCGAAGAAGGGAGCGATCGTCGAGGTTGTTACCGGCGGCACACCGCCCGCCGGCAACGATCCGCTGACGCTCGCCAACCTGGCCGAAATCGACCTCGATCCGATCGACGGCCATCAGCTCTTCCGGCGCGGCGGCGGCACCTTCCTTCCCGCGGCGACCGACATCATCCAAATCGTCGAGGCGCGCGTGCTGGTGCGCGTGGACCAAGATCGCGTCGACGCGTACAGCGAGCTCGGCATGACGCGCGACCAGAAGCGCTACATCGGCAAGATCCTCGATCGCGACGATCCCGAGGATGAAGGCGCGGTGATCTGGCTCGACTTCGATGTCACGACGGCAACCGGCAACGACGTCGCCGCAAACCTGCTCGTCGCGCTGCAGCAGAACCCAAACCGCCGCCTCATCGGCGGACACGACGGCGTGATCTCATCGCCCGACGATCTCCTCGGCCACGAGGCCGATCCCGATGACGTGACGCTCAAAGCGACGGGACTCGAGGCATTGGGCGAGATCGACGACATCGCGATCGAGGCGCTGCCCGACGGCGGCGCGTACGACGACACGGTCAACGCACTCGCCGCGGCCGACCGGTTGATCGGACACGCCGAGCGGCTGCGCTATCGCATCGCCGTCGTCGACGGGCAGCAAAACAGCTCGATGACGGAGATCCGCCATTTCCGCGGGCAGTTCGACAGCAAGTACGCGGCGCTCTATCACCCGTGGGTCGAAATTCTTGATCCCACGCAGCGTGCGGCGCAGGGCGCGCCACCGCAGCGGATCGTACTGCCACCGAGCGGTTTCGTCTGCGGGATTTACGCGCGCAGCGACATCAACCGCGGCGTGCACAAGGCGCCGGCGAACGAAGTGGTGCTCGGTCTCACCAAGTTCGAAATCAACATCAACAAGGCGCGGCAGGACGTGTTGAATCCCGAGGGGATCAACGCGCTGCGCTTCTTCGAGGGACGTGGCAACCGCGTGTGGGGCGCGCGCACGCTCAGCTCCGATCCCGAATGGAAGTACGTGAACGTCCGCCGGCTTTTCATTTTCATGGAGCATTCGATCGACAAGAGCACGCAATGGGCGGTGTTCGAGCCGAACAACCAGCGGCTGTGGCGCAACATCAAGCAGACGATCGAGGACTTCCTGCTCACGCTCTGGCGCGACGGCGCGCTGATCGGCGACAAGCCGGAAAATGCCTACTTCGTTCACTGCGACCGCACGACGATGACGCAGAACGATCTCGACAACGGCCGCATGATCGCGCTGATCGGCGTCGCGCCGACCAAGCCCGCCGAGTTCGTGATCTTCCGCATCGGCCAGTGGACGGGCGACGCGGCGAACACCACTCCGACGACCTGAGGCGACGACACCCATGCCTACGTTCCGCGATACGCCATACGGCGCGTTCAACTTCATCGTCGCCCTCGGAGGTGGAAACGGCGACGGCTCGGAGGGGACGATCGTCGGCGGCTTCTCCGATGTCAGCGGCCTCGGCTTCGACGTCAGCTACGCCGAGTACCGCAACGGCAACGAGAAATTCAACACCGTTCGCAAGATTCCGAACACAACCAAGAACGACGACATCACGCTCAAGCGCGGGCTCGTTGGCTCGGACGATCTGTTCCAGTGGCTCAAGGGCGTGCGCGACGGCACGATCGACCGTCGCAACGTCAGCATCACGCTGCTCGATGAGGCGCGCAATCCCGTCGCAACCTTCACGCTGCGCAACGCGCAGCCCAAAAAGTGGTCGGGACCGACGCTCGCCGCGAAGGGCGGGAGCGACGTGGCGATGGAAGAACTGCACCTCGTTCACGAAGGGATCGAGTACAAGTAAGTGACCGCCGCCGGAGTGACGCTTCCGCCACTTGGCGCGCCGGGGCTCTACTGGCTGCCGCCGCATCCCATCCGCGCGCTCACGGGCGAGCGGATGGATGTGTGCGCGTTCGTCGGCGTGGCGCCGCGCGGCCCGGCGCGCGTACCGCTCTTCGGCGCGAGCTGGGCGCCGGGCACCTGTGAAGAAGGCGCGACGGGAACCCGCAGCGTTCCCGTCGCCGTAGAAAGCTGGGATGAGTACGTCCGCACCTTCGGCGCCTTCGAAGGACCTGGCCTCCTCCCCTACGCCGTCGCCTCGTTCTTCGAGAACGGCGGGGCGCGCGCGTACATCGTGCGCATCGTGCACGAGTAC
>JALZAE010000533.1 GCA_030948535.1 Gemmatimonadota bacterium
CTTGGTGCGCACGCACTTGCGCCCATCGTGATTGATTCGCGCGATCCGCTACATCGGCAGCATCCGTGTGAACCATCGTCTTAGATGCCTGGATCGCGGCGACAATCTCGACGAGGATCGGGTGCCCACCCGAGTGCCGAATGCCGAGTGCTCGTCGTCAACAGCCATGCGACTCTTCTCCATGCTCTCCCTCCTCATCGTCGCGGCGAGTCGCATCGCGGCGCAGGGGCCGAGTGCAGCCGAGCTGACTGAGGTCACCCAACGGGGACGCAACCTCGCGGCGTACGATGTGGCGATCAGCGGGGCGCGCGATGCGCTGTCGAGGCGCGTGCCGCCGCCGGGCTCAGTGACGCGTTACGCGGTGCGGCGCACCGATCGCGGATTCGTCGTGCGCTTCGGGCATCTGAGCGTCGCGCGCGACACGTTTTTCGTCACGTACGAGGCGACCCAGCGCAACGGCCCCGATGACTTCGGCGTCGACACGTTTCTTCCCGCGCACGTCGGCGACGAGTCGGACCGCATCGATGTCATGGCGGTCGAGACGACCGAGCGCGCGCTCGGCAAGCGTGCGCGGCCGTTTCGCGCGATCGTGATGCCGGCGCCGAACAATGAGCACTGGGTGTACTGGGTGCCCGAGCAGACGCGAGTCGGCATCTGGCCCCTCGGCGATGACGTCCGCTATCGAGTGCGATCCGATGGCGCGCGGATCGTCGACCGGCGCGTTTTGCATCGCGAACTGCTCGAGACCGTGCTGCCGATCGGCACCGAGTACGGATCGCACTCGTCGTCGACGGATCGCCCGGAGGACAGTGACGTGATGTATGTCCTGCGGCGCCGACCGGCCGTGCCCGAGATCGTCGCGGCCGGTGGACGCTACTACTATATCACGCTCGACGGGACGATCGCCGTGAACGATCGGTAGAGCGGAGTGGCAGAGGCCGCGTTACTTTCTCCTGCATGTCTACCGACCTCTCGGCGCGCCCCGCGCTCACGACGCTGTCTGACGAAGAGACGATGTTCCGCGAAGCCGTCGCCGGCTTCGCCCAGGAAGAAGTCAAGCCGCGTGTGGCCGCGATGGAGCGCGCCGCGGCGATCGACAAGACGCTCATCCCGAAATGCTTCGAGCTCGGGCTGATGGGGATCGAAGTGCCGGAGCAGTACGGCGGCGCCGGCGGCACGTTGATGATGGTCACGCTCGCCGTCGAAGAGATCTCGAGCGTCGACGCCTCCGCGGCGATCCTGGTCGACGTGCAGAACACCCTCGTCAACTACCCGATCACGCGCTACGGCAGCGATGAACAAAAGCAGCGCTACTTGCCCCAGCTGACGTCGGAGACCTGCGGCGCCTACGCGCTTTCCGAGGCGGGCTCGGGCTCCGACGCCTTCGGCCTCGCCACCCGCGCCGAGCAGAAGGGCGACCGATGGATCTTGAATGGTCGCAAGCTGTGGATCACCAATGGGGCCGAGGCCGGCGTGTACGTCGTGTTCGCCAACACGAATCCGCAAGCAGGCTACAAGGGGATCACCGCGTTCATCATCGAACGTGGCTTCGCCGGCTTCTCGGTTGGCAAGAAGGAAGACAAGCTCGGCATCCGCGCGTCGAGCACGACGGAGCTGCTGCTCGATCAATGCGAGGTGCCGAACGAGAACGTGCTCGGTCCGGTCGGCCAGGGCTACAAGATCGCGATCGAGACGCTGAATGAAGGACGCATCGGCATCGGCGCGCAGATGATCGGCGTCGCGCGCGGCGCGCTGGAGACGACGATCGCCTACGTGCAGGAGCGCAAGCAGTTCAACAAGTCCATCTCCGATTTTCAGGCCGTGCAGTTCCAGATCGCGCAGGCCGCGACGGAGCTCGAGGCGGCGCGCTTAATGGTGTACAACGCGTCACGCCTCAAGGACGCCGGCCTCGCGTTCACCCGCGAAGCGGCGATGGCGAAGCTGTTCTCGTCGCAGATGTGCGAGCGGGTGACATCGCTCTGCGTCGAGTTGCATGGCGGCTATGGCTACACGAAGGACTATGCCGTCGAAAAGTTCTATCGGGACGCGAAGATCGGCGCGATCTACGAAGGAACTTCGAATATGCAGTTGCAGACGATCGCGAAGCTTGTGATCAAATAGAGGTTGGGGTTGGGGGTTGGGGCGACGGGCCATCTACCGAATTCACACGCCCCTTCCCCCCCGTCTTCCCCTTCTCTCATCCGCGGATCAATTGTGGGAGTGTCGCTACGAGCCACACAATGACCGCGGCGATGCCGGCCTGGGCCGTGGTCAACTTACCGGTGACCTTGAGACCGATCGCGACCAGAATCGCCCACCAGATCACGAAGACGTCGATGCGGCCGGCCATCGCGAGTAGCCGAACCGGCGTGGTATCCGGATCCATGAAGCGCGCTAGGCTCGCCGAGGCCGCGTAGCGTGATTTCGCGCCGCTGAAATCGATCAGTAGTCCCTGAATGACGTTGAAGAGCGCCTCGGCAATCCACGGAAACGCCGCAAAGGTGGAGACGACGAACGCGGCCGTCAGTGTCTGCTTCGATCCGAAGAACTTGCCGACGATCCAGATGAGGAAACCGAGCAAGAAGATCGCGATCGCGGTGAAGATCGTGGCGACGATTGGCGCGAGCGCCGCGAACTTCTCGCCGATCGCCTTGCCAGCCGCCAGCTGATCCGCCGTCATGCTCGGGTTCGACTTTTGCGCCATCGCCATCTGACGGCTCATCTCGGCATCCATGATCGGCTGCATGCCACCGCGTCCCGCGAAAGCCAGCACGCCGATCGCAACGCAGAGCACGACGAGCGCAATGCCGAAACCGCCATTCTCCCGCCGCCGGAACACCGTCGATGGCGCGTACCAGATGTCCATCATGTCCTCGAACGCGGAGGCAGAAGCTGGCGGTGCGGAGGGCACTGGATCGGTCACGACAAACCTCTCGGAGTGAAGGGGTGCGCATTGACACCACGCGCATAGAATGCTCACCCGAATGAAGCACGGGTCAAGAGCGGCTCGTGCGTTATCTTCCGGCGGCTTCCTTCCACTGGAGATTCGCTCAATGCTCGTCCGTCCAGCTTTCGCCGCGCTCGGCGTCCTTGCCGCCACGACAATGTCTGCTGGACGCGCGCGCGCGCAGGTGCCGCAGAGCGAATACGCCGCGCGCCGCGCCGCCGTCGCCGCGAAGATGGCCGATGGCGTGCTCGTCGCCATCGGCGCGCGCGAGCCGTCGCAGGACTACTTGTCGTTCGATCAGACGCCGTCGTTCTACTATCTCACGGGCTTCAAGGAGCCCGACGCCGCGCTGGTGATGGTGAAGAAGAAAGCCGATGTGCAGGCGACGCTGTTCGTGCTTCCGCGCCAGCCGTCGCGCGAAGTGTGGACCGGCGCGCGCTACGGCACCGATGGCGCGACGAAGCTCACCGGACTTCCGGCGCGCGTGACGGACCAGCTCCGGCCGACGCTCGACTCGCTGTTGCGCTCTGAGCCGACGCTGTATGTCGTGGCCGACATGGGTGAAAAGGACGGACCGCTCACCGTCGACGCACAGTTCATCCAGGGACTCACCGCGGCGACGAAGACGAAGGTGATCGAGCTTGGCGACGTGGTGCAGCAGCTGCGCGGCAACAAGTCGCCCGCCGAGCTCGCGCTCATCCGCAAAGCGGATTCGGTGACTGTGTCTGCGCAGCTCGAGGCGATGCGCGCCATTCACCCGGGGATGAACGAGTACGAGGTACAGGCGCTGATCGAGTACACCTTCCGCCGCAACGGCGCCGACCGGCCGAGCTTCTCCACGATCGTCGGATCGGGTCCGAACTCGACCACGCTGCACTACAACGCCGACGACCGCGTCATGAACGCCGGCGAAGTCGTCGTGATGGACATTGGCGCATCGTACGCCGGATACGCCGCGGACGTGACGCGTACGGTGCCGGTGAGCGGAAGCTTCACGCCCGAGCAGCGCGCGATCTATCAGCTCGTGCGCGACGCGCAGGCGTCGGCCGAGCGAAACGCGAAGCCCGGCACGGCCGCGCGCGTGATGATGGATTCGGCCGCGCGGACGCTGGCTGCCGGCTTGGCGAAACTCGGATTGATCGAGGCCGCCGAAGCGACGTTCGACGGTGCGCCGGAGGATTGCGGCAAGGAGTCGTGCCAGATGCCGCAGTATTTTCTGTACTACATGCATGGATTGAGTCACGGCATCGGACTTGAGGTGCACGATCCCGATCAGTTCTACGTGACCGGCAAGCTCGAGATCGGCAGCGCCTTCACCATCGAGCCTGGCGTGTACGTGCGTGCGGCGCTGCTCGAGGGGCTCGCCGACACGCCGCGCAATCGCGCGCTGATCGCGCACATTCGGCCGGCGGTACAGAAGTACAAGAATATCGGCGTGCGCATCGAGGACGACTACGCGATCACGTCCGCGGGGCTCGAGTGGCTGTCGAAGGCGCCGCGGGAGCTGAACGAAGTCGAAGCGGCGATGAAAAAAACGCCGGAGCCGCTGCGACCGGACTGACCGTCAGCCCGTGGTACCGCGCAGAATGCCCGATCGGATCCGCGCGGCCTTCGCCGACGCGGCCGGATCCGCTTCGACCCGGTAGCTCGAGACCAGCTTCACGTGCCCGTTCAGTGTCTGAAGCTGGCCCCCGCGGCGGACCTTGATCACCACCGGCGCTCCATTTTTTGCACCGAACGCGGCACGGAATTTCTCGCCGAACGTCTGGTCGGTCACGAGAATGTCGCCGACTGAGACGAACACGTCGCCCGGCCGCACGCCTGCCTCGCCAGCAGCGCTCCCATCTTCGACGCCGGTGACGACGATGCCGCTCGAGTCGGCGACAGTCGTCACGCCGATCCTCGGCTCCTTGTCTTCGGCCAATCGAATTCCAGCCAGCGGAAGCATCGCCGCCCACGGGTACGGCTCGCGGCCATCGATGTAGCGCGCATTGAAATCGGTAAACGACTTGCCGCCGGCGGCGGCGCTGACGGCGTGCCACCACTGCTCGGGGGTGAATCCCTTCCCCACCTTGTACGTCTCGTTGTACAACGTGCGCATCACGTCGTCGAGTGACTTCTTGTTGTCGCTCGCGTCGCGGATCTGGATGTCGAGCAGAAGTCCGGCGAGCGAGCCCTTCGGGTAGTAGATGTAGCCCGAGCCGTCGGTTGGATGAATCCAGGTCGACAGCGACGCATCCTCCAGCGCAACCGGCGGTGCGCCAGACACCTCGTTGATCTTGGCCGTCGTCGCCTCGAAGAACCCGGCGGAATCGATGACGCCCCCGCGGACCATCGCGAGATCAGCGTAGTAGTCGGTGATCCCCTCGCTGACCCAAAGCCACGGCGTCGGCTGCTCGTGTGCGTACTGGTACGGCCACAGGTCGATCGGGCGCAGGCGCTTCACATTCCACGAGTGGAAGATCTCGTGCGCGTATAGCGAGGGCATGAACGGGCTGCCGATGGCGCCCGGCGCGACGACGTCGACGTGCGAGTTCTGATGCTCGAGCCCGCTCGCGCCGCCGTAGGTGGAATCGGCGATCTGCATCACGGTGTATGTCTGCCACGGCGTGTCGCGGAACACGGCCATCTCCGGCGGGATCACTTTTTTGAGCTGATCCCACACCTGCGCGCGCGCCGGACCCTGCACGCTGCCCGCGGGGTAGCTCGCGAAGCGCACCCATCGATCACCGACGCGCGCCGAGTCGATGTCGAAGCGTCCGACGAAGAAAGGCATGTCGACGAGATCGTGATAGTTGGCGGCGCCGTAGCTTCGCGCGGCCTTCGACGTCATCCCCGTCGCGACGTTCCACGCGGCCGGCGTGTTGACCGTCACCGTTGCCGGAAACTCGAAGCCGCGTCCTTCGGGATAGAGAAACAAGTTCGTGCCATTGAAGAGCAAGAAGTCGGAGCGCGACCACGCCATCGCGTTGTCGAGCGTGTCGGCGCGAAAGTCGAACGACACGACGACCTGCGACGGACCAGGATTTTTCACGCGCCAGGTATCGTAGTCGAGCTTGTCCCAGGTTAGCGGCTTGCCGTCGCCCGTCGCCGAAAAATTGCTGACCCACTTGGCGAAGTAGGTCATCTCGTACGCGCCGGGCGTCCACGCCGGGAGCGACAGGATCACCGTCCCCGCGCCGGCCGTCGTGAAGGACATCGACACTTTCACCGTACGCGCGCGCGCCGTCGTCTCATCGAAGGTGACCGAATACGCCACGTTACTGATCGCCGCGGACAGCTCCGTGCGCGGGATTTGTGCCCCTGCAGTGGGGACCAAGGCGATGGCAGCGGTGAGCGCGAAGGCGAGCGTGGCAGGCCAGGATCTGGGCATGAGACCGGTGCGAAGGAGTAGGGCTGCAATGTACGAGCGCCACCGGACAATCGGTGTGCAAGGTTCGCCCCCGCCGGCGTCCCCTTGTCGCACTCCCCCTTGAGCGAGGTCGACATGAAGACGTGGGTCATGGCCGCGAGCGCGGCATTGCTGGTTGTAGTGGGTTGTTCGAAGGCCGCGAAAGATGAGTCGCAGGCCGGCATGAACGATCGCCCCTCGGATGGAGGCGCGGCAGCGTCGCCTGCGGTCGCCTATAGGACCAGGTCTCAGGCTGTCGACAAGATGGCGGCGAGAGAGCCGGCCGCGACGGGAGTAGTCAACTCCGCGCAGGCGCAGGCGCCATCGTCCACACAATTCGATACCCGGGCCATCGCGGACTCGATCGTGCCCTCGATGATCATTCGCACCGGACAGGCCGCCGTCTACGTCGACTCCCTGCAGCAGGGCATCGAGCGCATTCGCGCGCTCGCCAAGCGCGTGGGCGGCTACGTCGCCAACACGTCGATCGCCTCGGGCAACGACCAGACGCACACGGCGACGCTGGAGGTCAAGCTTCCCGCCTCGCGCTTCGACGAGGCCATCTCCGGTCTCAACCCGATCGGGAAGGTCGAGTCGGTGAACGTGCAGACCGAAGACGTCGGCGAAGAGTTCGTCGATGTCACGGCGCGCGCGGCGAACTTGCACAAGCTCGAGGCACGTCTGATCGATCTGCTCGCCACGCGCACCGGTAAGCTCGCCGACATCGTCGAGGTCGAGGACAAGCTCTCCCAAGTGCGCGGCGAGATCGAGCGCATGGAGGGCCGCATGCGCTACCTCAAGACGCGCTCGGCCATCAGCACGCTCACGATCAACGTACACGAGAAGTTGCCGGTGGTCAGTCCGCGCGGCAGTGGCAACGTCATCGTGGAGGCGTTCGCGGACGCCTGGAGAAGCTTCGTGAGATTCGTCGCGGCGATCATCGCGAGCCTGGGCGTACTGGTACCGCTGGCACTGATCACGTTGGGCGTGCTCGTCGTGGTGAGACGGTACGTCAAACTTCCGCCGCCCCGTAAACTTCCACCCAAGACTGACGACAAACCGCCCACCGACATCGCCGCGTGAGTGGAAGGGGCAGATGTCGGACGTCAGATGTCAGGTGTCAGATGATGCGCATCGAGCGCGGCCACTGCCATCCGACGTCTGACGTCTGACGTCTGACGTCTGCCCTTTTTACTTCTAGCGGTTCTCAGTTTCCGACGGTTACTTCGTGCCTTCCCGCCCACCGTCGGAGCGACAGTGAAGTCCATCCCTGATCAACCCGTGATCAGCCCGACCGCCGACCAAGTTCCCCTGTCAGCGGACGACGAACTCCACAAACCCTACGTCCCCGACGCCACCGAGCTACGCGAGCTCACACCAGGCGCCATCATCCTTGGCATCCTGCTCGGTCTCATCTTCGCCGCGTCGAGCGTCTTCCTCGCACTGAAAGTCGGTTTGACGGTGAGCGCATCGATTCCGATCGCGGTGCTGTCGATCACGATCTTCCGCTGGGTCGCCCGGGTGTTCGGCCAGAAGCCGGCGACGATTCTGCAGAACAACATCGTGCAGACCACCGGCTCGGCGGGCGAGTCGATCGCGGCCGGGATCACCTTCACGCTGCCTGCGCTGCTCCTCCTCGGCTACGCGCTGCCTCCGGTGAAAGTCGCGGCGATCGCGCTCGTCGGCGGATTGCTTGGCGTGTTTCTCATGGTACCGCTGCGCCGCACGCTGATCGTGAAGGAGCATCGCACCCTCAAGTATCCCGAAGGGACCGCGTGCGCCGAGGTGCTCATCGTCGGCGAGAAGCGCGGCACGCAGGCGGCGATGGTGTTCACCGGCTTTGGCCTCGGTGCGCTCTACAAGTTGATGAACACCGGCTTTCACATCTGGCCCGACACGATCGTGCGCACCTTTCAGCGCATCGTCGCGGGCGGGCGGGCCGAGCTGTTCGGCGAGATCAGGGCCGAGATCAGTCCCGAGTTGACAGGCGTCGGCTACATCATCGGACCGCGCATCGCCGGGTATCTCTTCGCCGGCGGATGCCTGTCGTTCTTCGTGCTCATTCCGACGATCAAGTTTTTCGGCGCCGGCCTGACGACGGTAATCGCGCCGGCGACGACGCTCATCAGCGGCATGGACGCGATGACGATTCGCGCCAACTACGTCTACTACATTGGCGCCGGCGCGGTGACGGCCGCCGGGATCATCAGCTTGCTCCGCGCACTGCCGACCATCGTGCGCGCCGTGGTCGGTGGTGTCGGCGACGTGCGCAGCGCCGCCGCGGGCGGCGAGGAAGAGCGTCGCACACAGCAAGATTTGCCGATCAAGCTGGTGCTCGGGATGGTCGTCATCCTCGGCGCGGCGATGGTGATTCTGCCGCAGATCGGCATCAACATCGCCGGCGCCATCCTCGCCGTCTTCTTCGCGTTCCTCTTTGTCACCGTGTCGTCGCGCATCACTGGTGCGATCGGGGCGTCGTCGAATCCGATCTCGGGGATGACCGTGGCAACGGTGCTGCTCACGGCGCTCATCTTTCTCGCAGTCGGCTGGACCGGGATCGAGCACCGCGTCCTCGCGCTGTCGATCGGCGGCGTGGTGTGCGTCGCGGCCGCCGTCGCGGGTGCGACGTCGCAGGATTTGAAGACGGGCTATCTCGTCGGCGCGACGCCGCGCCGGCAGCAGATCGGTCTGGTGTTCGGCGTCGCCAGCTCGGCGCTGCTGGTCGGCTACACGATCAACTTTCTGAACAGGAGCGCCGAGACGCTGGTCTTGCGCGACTACCCCGGCGTCGCCGTGCCCGCGGCGCAGATCGAAGGCACCAGGACGGTCGACGGAGTTTCCTATCGCGTCGGCCATCTCTTCGAGCAGACAGGACCGGCGGTGGCCGGCGAGTATCTTCTCGACCAGAATGGCGCGATCAAGTTTCTTGTCGATCCCGGCATCGGTGGGCGAGAGGCGACGGACTTCCGCGGCCGCCACGTCACGAAGCTCGATTCGCCCAAAGCGCAGATCATGCGCCTCGTCGTCGATGGTATCCTGACGCAGAAGCTCTCGTGGGGACTGATCCTCATCGGCGCCTTTCTCGCGATCGCGATGGAGATTCTCGGATTGCCTTCCCTTCCGATCGCCGTCGGCGTCTACCTCCCGATTTCGACATCGGCGACGATGTTCATCGGTGGCGCCATCCGATGGCTGGCCGAGCGCCGCGCACCGCCGAAGAGCAACGCCGAAGCTGACTCGGGACCGGGCGTGCTCCTGTCGTCGGGACTCATCGCCGGCGGCGCGATCATGAACGTGCTCGTCGCCGCGCTCGGTACGATCATGCTCGCCGATCTCCGCCACACCTGGGCCGACAAGATCGACATGAGCGGCGCACTCGGCGGATTCGCGACGAGCGCGCTTAGTGGGCTGGTGTTCTACGCTCTTCTCCTCGCGCTCCCGCTGTACTACGTGGCCACGCGAAGGCGTGAATAGCGTAGTGCTCGAGCGAGATCCGACTCTCGGCCCCGACTCGTAGAAGAGACATGAACTCGCCACTGCTCGCCGTCGCACTGCTGCTCGCCTGCGCAGCGGCGTCGACGCCGACCGTGATCCAGCGTGAAGGTCCGCGCTTTCTCGCGCTCGGCGATTCGTATACGATCGGCGAGCGCGTCGACTCGGCGTCGCGATGGCCCGTGCAGCTGGCGGCAGCGCTGCGCGCGAGGGGCGTCGCGATCGACGATCCCGAGATCATCGCGCGTACCGGCTGGACGACGAGCGAGTTGGCGGCCGGCATCGACCGCGCCGATCCGAAAGGACCATTCGCGCTGGTGACGCTGCTCATCGGCGTGAACAACCAGTTTCGCGGACGCGACGCCGCCGAGTACGACACGCAGTTCCGCGCGTTGCTCGACCGGGCGATCGGATTCGCCGGCAATGATCCACGTCGTGTCGTCGTCGTATCGATTCCCGACTGGGGCGCGACCCCATTCGCCGAAGGACGCGATCGGGAGAAGATTGGCCGGGAGATCGATGCCTTCAACGCAATCGCTAAGCGGGCAACGATCGAGCGCCTGGCCCACTTCGTCGACATAACGCCGGAGTCCCGCAACGCCGCCACCGACCCCGAGCTCGTGGCGCCCGATGGTTTACATCCCTCGGCGAAGATGTATGGCGCGTGGGTGGGGGTGATGATTGGGGAAGTGTTCGGCGCGGTGGAAAAAGGGTCTTAGGTGTGAGGTGTCGAGGTGTTGCGGGCGCGAGACGAGATTTGGGGCCCTCAACAGCTCAACACCTCACACCTCACACCTCACACCTCACACCTAACACCTCAACACCTAACACCTAACACCTACTCTACAAGCGATCTCAGGACATCGTCCGGACAGTTGCGCCGGTCGCGCTCGGTGAGCACGTTGCCTAGTGTGTATGAATTCTCGCCGCGTCCGCCCCAACACCGCTCGGTGAACCGCGTGACCGTCCTTCATTCCAGTTCATCGATGCCGCCGAGCGGTCGAACGACGCGCTACCTCATCGGCTTCGGTGCGTTACTGGTCATCTGCGCGGGATGCCACGCGAGCACGCCCGATCCCGCGCCGGTCGCGCAACGCTGTTCAGGCGAGCGATTCCTCGTTGTTGCAAATCAAACGGGTGGGCTGATCGAGATCTTTGCGCTGCATCCCGGGCGACGCGACCTGGTCGGTACGGCCTCGATGGGGACGAGCCAGATCGTTGTCGACTCCACGCTCGATTTGTCGGCCACATATCTCGCGCGCGACATGGCGTCGGGCAGCACCTTGGCCAGCGTCAATTGGATGAACCCCAATTCGCGCGGCGCGGCCACGTCCTCCGTCCGACTTGCGCTCACGTGCCGATCCCGCTCGTGAACTAAGGCATCGGTCTGGTCATCGTCACTCGCCTCGTCCGATGAGCAAGTCGCGCCAGCGAGCCGCGGAGCCGACGCCACCACCGCTCCCGGCTGGACGCCGCCGACTCTTTGTCGGCGTGACGCTCGCGCTCCCGTGGCTCGTGCTCGCGATAATCGAGCTCGCGCTGCGGCTCGGTGGATACGGTGCGTCGTATCCGCTGTTCATTGCCTACCCGCCCCAGCCCGAATATCTGCTGCCAAACCAAGACGTCGCCAAGCGGTATTTCAGCCAAGGCACGATCGTGCCGCTACCGCAGCTCGATTTCTTCGCTGCGGAAAAAACGCCCGCGACGTACCGCATCATTTTTCAGGGTGAGTCCTCCGCCGCGGGATTTCCCTATCGGCACGGCGGCGCTCCGTCGCGGATGCTCGAGCAGCGGCTGCAGGCCACCTTCCCGGATCGGAGCATCGAGGTCATCAATACCGCGCTCACAGGCATCAACTCGTACTCGCTTCTCGATCAGTCAGACGAGATTATCGCCCAGCATCCAGATGCGGTGCTGATCTATACGGGCCACAACGAGTATTACGGCGTCTTTGGCGTGGGCTCGAGCGGCTCACTCGGTCGGCTGCGTCCGATGATACGCGCCTACCTCGCGCTGCGGCATCTCCGCCTAGCGCAGCTGATCCAGCACATGCTCGGCGCCGTATTTGCGATCCCGGGTGCATCGTCGGGCAACGAAAACGATGCGCCACGCACGGTGATGGAACTGATGGCTGGTGACCGCCACATTCCGCTTGGCTCTCCGACGTACCGGCTCGGTCTCGACCAGTTCCGCGCGAACCTTGCGGAGCTTCTGTCGCGATACCGGCACGCGAAAATTCCGGTCCTCATCGGAACGCTGGCCAGCAACGAGCGCGAGCAGCCCCCGTTCGTCACTGGGCTCGATGCCCGCACCGATTCGACACAGTGGCGCGCGTACCTGCGGGCCGGCACGGCCGCCCTGGCCCTTGGCAACGTCGACTCGGCGGAGCGCGCGCTCGACATGGCCATCCGCCTCGACAGCACGGGCGCGGATGCGTTCTACGCGCTCGGCAAAGTGTTCGATGCGCGTGGTGACACGGTGCGCGCGCGCAGCGCCTACCGCAACGCGAAGGAGCTCGACCAGCTCCGATTCCGTGCGCCCGAAGCGATGAACGCCATCATTCGCGAGGAGGCGGCGCGGCATGGCGCGACAGTCGTCGAGACGCAACAAGCACTCGAGCGGGCTTCGCCGGGCGGCGTGATCGGCAAGGGGGTCATGCTGGAGCACCTCCACCCTAATCTCGATGGCTACTTCATCATCGCGGGCGCGTTCTACGAGACCATGCAACAGCTAGGCATGGTCGGCGGCCCGGGTGCGACCGTCGCCGCCGCGCAAGCGCGTCGCGATATCC
>JALZAE010000619.1 GCA_030948535.1 Gemmatimonadota bacterium
GGCTCACGCCACCCTGAGAGATAGAACTTCGCCCACGCCGGTGCGGCGAGACGGCCGCCTGACGCGTCGTCGGAGATGGGCTTGGGGGTGTCGAAGCCGAACCAGACGCCGGCAACGAGCGTCGGCGTGTAGCCGACAAACCAGATGTCGGCGCCGTTGTTCGTCGTGCCGGTCTTTCCGGCGACGAGACCGTCGACGCCCAACTGGCGGACGGCGCGGCCCGTGCCTTCATCGACGACCGACTCGAGCATCGAGGTCAGCTGGTAAGCATCGCGCGCGTCGAGCACGCGAATCGGCGCGGCGGCGAGGGGAGCGCTCCACAGCAGCGCGCCATCGGCTCCCTCGATGCGCTTGATCAGCGTCGGCCGGATGCGCAGGCCTCCATTCGCGAACGTGGCATACGCGGTCACCAGCTCGAGCGGCGTCACCTCGAGTGCGCCGAGCGCGATCGACGGAACCGGATTGAGCTTGCTGGTGATGCCGGCGAGATGCGCGACGTCGGCCACGCGCGATTCCCCGACGGCGTGGCTCACGCGCACGGTGGCCGCGTTGGCGGAGTGCATCAGCGCACGACGCAGCGTCACGCGGCCGAAATATTCATCGCCAAAGTTGGAGGGGCGCCAATGCAATCCCGGCGCATCGATCTGGACCGGTGAATCGTCGACCATCGACGCTGGCGAATAGCCTGCCGAGAGCGCCGCGGCGTACACGAACGGCTTGAACGCCGAGCCGGGCTGGCGATGCGCGCCGAACGCGCGGTTGAATCCTTTGCGCTCGTAATCGCGCCCGCCAACCACCGCGCGCATCTCACCGTTGCGCGGGTCGAGGGCGATCAGCGCGCCCTGCACCCGGTCTCCGCGGGCATGGCCGCTCCAGTCGGATTCGCGCTGGATCTGCGCCGCCTGCGCCGCTACCGCGCGCTCCGCCGATCGCTGCGCCCGCGCGTCGAGCGTGGTGTAGACGGTCACGTCGCCGACATCGGGCGCGCTCGATCCGAGGACGGAGTCCACGAATGCGCGTACGACATCGACCGCGTACGAGTTGACTTGCGTCGGACGCCATTCGTCGTCCGCGACGCGCACCGGTCGCTCGGCGGCGCGCCGCGCGCGATCTTCTCGCAGATATCCTTCGCGCACCATCAAGGTGAGGACGAGATCGCGGCGTGCTTCGGCGCGATCGGTGTCGCGGCGCGGCGTGTAGGTCGACGGACCCTTGGGCAGCGCCGCGAGCATCGCCCCTTCACTGACGTTCAGCTTGTCGACGCTCTTGCCGAACAGATCGCGGCTAGCCGCTTCGACGCCGTACACACCGTTGCCGAGGTAGATGACGTTGAGGTAGAGCTCGAGGATCTGATCCTTGCTCAGATTGCGCTCGAGCAGGCGCGCCACGCGCAGCTCGACCAGCTTGCGCCTGAGCGAGCGCTCGTTCGCGTGTTGCCGCGTGAAGGTGTTGCGCGCGACCTGCATCGTGATCGTGCTAAACCCTTCGCGCACGCCGAGCGATCTGACGTTGCGCGCGACCGCGCGGACCACCGAGCGCCAGTCGACGCCATGGTGTTGATAGAAACGGCGATCTTCCGTCGCGATGAATGCCTGCCGCACATGCGCGGGGATGCGAGCAAGCGGCACGTTCACGCGCCGAACGTACTCGAGCCGGCCGATGAGGAGGCCGTTGCGGTCGACCACCTTGCTTCCCTCTGCCGGACGGAACGCCTGGATGTCGCCGGTCGAAGGACAGCCGATGAATCCGCACGTGCCCAGCCACGCATCGAAGGAGGCGACTCCGGCGAGGGCGGTCACGAGCACGAGCAGCGAGCGCCAATAGGCCCGCATCCATAGTCGTGCCGGGCGTGCCGCGTCGGCGCGGCAGCGCCGGGGAATCGAGCGGATCAGGTCGGTCCATCGGAACAGAAGCGGTCGGGGCATCTATTGGTTAGTACCGCGTCTCCCCCCGCCAGGTTTCTTTCGGCTATGCACAAGGGTATTCATTAGCGCGGTCTTCGCCTTTCGCGGAGGCATCAACCTCTCGCTTCCCAACACGCCGATGTTCAGTCGTTGTCAAGCCTTCGTCCTTATGGCGTTTCTCTCCGCCGGAAGCCTCCGCGATGTCGCCGCGGCGCAGAGCCCGCGCGCGCCAAACTCCCTCGGCCGCGTGCTCGTGCTCGAGTATCACCTGATCGGCGATCACGAGGGACTGTACTCCGTGACGAAGGAGCATTTCCGAAATGATCTCGAGATGCTTTACAAGGCCGGCTATCGCCCGATCACGGTGCGCGATCTCATCGACAAGAAGATTGACGTGCCGGCGGGAATGTCGCCGGTCGTCTTCACTTTCGACGACGCGTCGCCTGAACAGTTCCGGTACATCGACAAGAACGGCACGCTCGAGATCGATCCCGCGAGCGCCATCGGCATTTGGCTCGACTTCGCCAAGACGCATCCGGGCTGGTCGAACCGCGCCACCTTTTGTGTGTTGCCCGGCGCAGCCGCGGGTCATTCCTTTTTCGGCGAGAAGGGAATTCAGGGGCAGAAGTCGGAGTGGCGATACAAGAAGGTGAAGTGGCTCGCCGATCAAGGATTCGAGCTGTGCAACCACACGCTTTGGCATGCGAATCTGGCGAAGTACAGCGACGCGGTCGTGCAGGAGCAGATCGCGCGCGGCGCGCTGGCCATCGATTCGGCGGTGCCGGGCTACCGGGTGCGGACCTTCGCGCTACCGCAGGGCGCGTGGCCGAAGAATCGGTCGCTGGCGCATCAGGGCTCGTGGCGCGACCCGAAGAGCGGCAAGACGATCAGCTACAAGTTCGACGCGATTCTCGAGGTCGGCGGCGGCGCGTCGCGCAGCCCCTTTGATCCGCAGTTCGATCCGCTGCGGCTCTCGCGTTTTCAGGTGATCGGCGGCTCGCTCGAGAAGTCGCTCGCCACGCTGGAGAAGGCGGGCACGCGCTATGTCGCCGGCGCTGAGCCCAAGACCGCCGCGAAGCGATAGGTTTTCGTTACAGCTTCCAGCTTTCGAGCGTCGAGATCGCCCGCTCGAGCGCCGAGCGTTGCTCGGGGTGCGTCGCGGTCACGAGCAGCTCGCGATACGTCTTGATCGCGAGCGCGAGCGCATCCCTATCGTGCTCGGCGCCGGCGAGGCTGGTGGCGTTGTCGGCGAGGGTTGCGCGCGCGAGGTCATCCGTGGGAAAGCGCTCCGTGACCTGGCGCCAACGCTCGGTGCGCGCGCGCGGATTCGACTCGGCGAGCGCCCATAGATGCCACGCGCCACGCTGTCCGGGATCGGACGCGATGGCGCGCGTTGCCAGCTGCTCGACCGCCTCCGGCCCGCGGCCGGAGAGCCAGTACGCGTTGGCGAGTACGACCAAGGCACGGGCATTTTCCGGCTCCCGCGCGACGATCGTCTCATAGATGGGACCGGCGACCTCGGGGATGTCGCGGAAAGGCTCGGTCGCCACGATGAGCGCGTCGACGGACGATGCGCGGGCGATCTCGTCGAGTCTGCCGAGCAGCTCCTCGACATCATTGCCCTGTCGATATGCGTCGACGGCGAGCGCAATTTCGGCGGCGGGGTCGATTGGCGAGGTGATCATGGTTAGATTGAATGTTATCCCTGCTTGCGAGACAGTGTTACCCAGTGCCAGACGCCGAGCCGCACGCAACTGATCCGGTTGCGCAAATGATCGAGTTGCAAAAAGCGACCGCACGCCTCCAACATGAGATCAACAACCCGCTCGCGGCGCTACTTGCTGAGGCGCAGTTATTGAGTTTGGAGCCGACGCTGGGCGATGAGCATCAGAAAACCGTCGGTCGGATCATCGATCTCACGCGTCGTGTCGCCGACTCGGTGCGAAAATTCGATGAGCTACGCGGTGAGCGTACCGTAGACAAGTGACGCTGCGTGCCCTGCCGGGCGTTTGGGCGAGCCCTTCCGAGAATCGGGAGTTGCGGAATTCGGGGCAATGGGCGATAATCTTGGTGGCCGTCCGAAGCGTGTAGGCTCGGACCTGCTAGCTCGCAGCGCCTGCAGGCTTTGCTCCCACCCCTCGTACTGACGTCGAGCGCCGGGATCGTACTTGCGGACACAGTTTAGCGCGAGCATCACCTCCCGCTGTTGATCGACCGAACGCGAGCGCTGGCGATTTTCTTTTCGGCGCATCCCTAGGTCATGTCGTAGCGGCGACCCTGTCCGGATTCTTTGCAGGTACAGGCCACATCGCGGTTCTCGCGCTCGGCGTGACGACCCAGACCGAATTGTTTTCGCAGTGTGCACGTCGCGTGGAGCGCCTTTCGCTCTCTCGCCAGTGCACGCAGGATTCACCCATGACACTCAGAGTTGCATGAACGAACGTCGACGCCCGCCTCGGCGTGGCCGCGGGCAGCGCCCGCAATCCCGTCCACCGCTCGATCCCATCGATAGCGTGGACGCCAGCCCCTACCTCGACGACGCGCCGGCTCCCGGCACGACGGTCGCCTCCACTGACGACGGTAGTGGTCCCTCGACCAGCGACAGCGTCCGCGATGTCGGCGACGCGAACACCAACGGCGGGAGCACGCGTCCGATCAATGATGTCGCGAGCATGCCGCCGGCGTCCCTGCCCGGTGACGGCTCAGCCGGACGGACCATCGACCGCGACAACGGCGATCAGTCGCAGGACAACCTGACACCGAATCAACAGCAACATCAGCCCCGGCATCAGAACCATCAACGCGGCCCCGATCGCAACAATCGGAACGAGCAGCGGCAGGGCGCCGGCGGTGGCCAGGGCGGCGCCCAAGGCGGCGGTGGCGGCGGTGGCAACTTCAACAACAACGCCAACGGCCGGCGGGGCCGGCGCGGACGTGGAC
>JALZAE010000562.1 GCA_030948535.1 Gemmatimonadota bacterium
GCATGCGACATCGCGCGGGCGAACGCGCCCGCGCCGGGGAAGCGCGCCTCGCGATCGCGGGCGAGCGCGCGATCGATCACCGGCTGCAGCTCGGCGGGCCACTGGCCGGCGGGCATCAGAAAGCTCAACGGCTTCGCCGGCTCAGACAGCCGCAGCATCATCGCTTGCTCGGAGTTCTCGGCGACAAAGGGAAGTCTGCCGGTGAGCATCTCGCATGCGACAAGTGCCAGCGCATAGACATCACTGCGCGCGTCGACCGCGCTGCCGGTGATCTGCTCCGGGCTCATGTACTCGAGCGTGCCGGTGACGAAGCCGGTCTTCGTCACGTGCTGTCCCTCACCCTCGATCGCCTTGGCGATGCCGAAGTCGACGACCTTCACGCACTCCTCGCCGTCGGCTTCCTTCGTGACGAGGATGTTGTCCGGCTTGAGGTCGCGGTGGACGATGCCGAGCTTGTGCGCGGCGTCGAGACCTTCGGCGATCTGACGGACGAGATTCGCCGCGCGCATGGGAGCGAGCGGGCCCTCGCGCGCGAGCAGCTTGCTGACTGTCTCGCCGGGAACGAACTCGATCGCCAGATAGACGAGCCCCTCGCCCGCCTCTCCGAAATCGTAGACCTGCGCGACGTGCGAGTTGTTGATGCTGCTCGTGTTCGACGCTTCGCGCTTGAACCGCGTCAGCGCATCGCTGTCGTGGAGCAGAGCGGGATGCAGCACCTTGATCGCCGCCTGCCGCTTCTCGAGCAGCACGTGCTGCGCACGATACACGCGACCCATCCCGCCTTCACCGATCTTTTCCGTGATGAGATAGCGATCGGCGATGACGGTGCCGATGAGCGTTTCGTCCTCTCCGGACGAAAGCAACGTCGACATGTCATCGGGGCAGAACGCCTTCTTGTCGTCGAACGTCTTACCGCACGTCGGACAGCGCTTGGCCATTGAATGGGGCTCGAAAGCGGCGGAGTCGGGTAGCAGGGATGGGCCAGAGTATAGCGCCGCGCCGCCGTGAATGACGAGTCCGGTCCCTCGTCAGTCTGCATGTGGACGCCGGCCGCTCTTTGCTTGACACCATCGTCGCCGAGCGCCCACCTTGACGCGCGAGATCATTCGTCGCCCAGCCCGAGGAAGATGCTTTATGAGATTGCCGTTTAGTCGCGCGCTCACCCGCGCTTCAGTACTTGCCGTCGCTGCCGCGCTGCCGGTGGGCGCGCTGCGCGCTCAGGCCAAAACGCCCGACGATCGTCCGACCATCGCGGTGATGTACTTCAGCAACGCCGCCCTGGTGAAGCACGATGAGTACGAGCCGCTGAGCAAGGGAATGGCCGAGATGCTCATCACGGAGCTGTCCGCCAACCCGGCGCTGCACGTGATCGAGCGCGAGCAATTGCAGAAGCTGCTCGACGAGCAGAACCTCGGCGGCGCCGGCCGGGTCGATCAGGCGACAGCCGTGAAGATCGGCAAGCTGCTCGGCGCGCGGCACATGCTGTTCGGCGGATTCGTGATTGACTTCAAGAACAGGATGCGGCTCGACCTGCGGAGCGTCGACGCCGAGACGTCGACGATCGAATACGTGCAGTCGCTCACCGGCAATGCCGACAACGTGCTGGATCTCATCGCCGAGCTCGGCGGCAAGGTGAGCAAAGGGCTGAAGCTGCCCCCCAATCCCACGGGCACGGCCCGTCCGGCATCGCTCCCCGCTCCGTCCGGCGGCTCGGCGCCCAAGGGCGACCAGCTTCGCTCGGTCGTGCTGATGGGTCGCGCGATGTCGGAGCAGGACAAGGGAAACAACGCCGGCGCGATCGCGCTGTACGAGAAGTCGATCGAGGCGTATCCTGACAATCCACGCGCGAAGGAAATTTTGGCGCAGCTCAAAGCCAAGGGCGGCAACTAGCGTCAGCGCACAGGATGAAATGGCCCCGGGGCGGAATTCCGCTCCGGGGCCGTTTCGCATTCGTGGCGCAGCACCCGCCTCCGCGCCTGGCGCATCGGGGCAGCGCTCCTACATTTGCTCCGCGTTCGATCGACGGACGTCACCCTTCGCCAGGAGCTCCCCCATGCATCGCCACGTTCGCTCACTACTGATTGGCGGCACGCTCGCTGTCGCGGGTACGCTTCCCGTCGCCGCGCAGACTCCACAGCTGATGACCGACCTCATGAAGGACGTGGGGCAGGTCGAGCAGAAGATGATCGCTCTCGCGCAGGCCATCCCCGCCGACAAGTACGATTGGCGTCCCGGCACCGGCGTGCGCTCGATCGGCGAAGTGTTCAAGCACGTCGTCTCGGACAACTATCTCCTGCCGACGATGATGGGCGTGGCGGCCGATCCATCCACGGGCATCACGAGTGACTACAAGACGGCGATGGCGTTCGAGGCCCGTCCGATGTCACGCGACACCGTCGTCGCCAATCTCAAGCGCTCGTTCGCCAATCTGAAGCAGACGATGACGTCGACGACGCAGGACAAGCTCGGCCAGAGTGTGAGCATGTTCGGCCAGACCCTCACGGGCCAGCAGACGTGGATCCTCACCACGACGCACCTGCACGAGCATCTCGGCCAGGCGATTGCGTACGCGCGCAGCGTCGGCGTCGTGCCGCCGTGGAGTAAGTAGAGAGATGACCCTACCCGAGCGACGACATGTCGCTCGCGGCAAGGACGTCGTGGACCTTCGCCAGCAGCGCGGCCGGGGTGAAGGGCTTCTGCAGAAAATCGTGGCCGAGCGCCGGCGTCCGCCGGTCCATGGCCTGAGCCGTGAAGCCGGACATCAGCAGCAGCGGGATGTGCGGCCAGCGCTCGGCGAGATGCGACGCGAGCGACCAGCCGTCGATGTCGGGCATGATCAAGTCCGCGATCACGAGATCGATGACCCGGCCGTGTTGGTCGGCGAGCGCCTTCCCCTCGGCGCCATCCGTCGCGGTCATCACCGTGTGGCCCGCGCCCTCGAGCGCCCGCGCCGCGGCGCGTCGAATGGCGGCGTCATCGTCGACGATGAGAATCGTCTTTCTTCCTAGGTCCCTGGCCGGGCGATGCGCCTTGAACATCGCGGAAGCCGACGGCTCGATACACGGCAAATAGATCTTGAACGTCGTGCCGTGCCCTTTCTCAGAATAGAGCCAGATGCTGCCGCCGGACTGCTGCACGATGCCGTAGACGGTCGAGAGGCCAAGACCTGTTCCGCGTCCCACTGGCTTGGTGGTGAAGAACGGCTCGAAGACTCGCGACTGCGTCTCGGCGTCCATCCCGCTACCGGTGTCGCTCACGCAGAGCATCACGTGCGGGCCGGCGAAGGTCCCCGGATGGGACTGCGCGTACTCCTCGTCGAGATCGACGTTCTGCGTCTCGATCACCAGCGTGCCGTCGTCCGGCATCGCATCGCGCGCGTTGATCGCCAGGTTGAGCAGCACCTGCTCGAGCTGGGTCGGGTCGGCCATCGCGAGGCACAGGTTCGGCG
>JALZAE010000589.1 GCA_030948535.1 Gemmatimonadota bacterium
GCGACACCGTACGCTGGGTGAAGTTCAGCGGCGCCTCGTGGACAAAAGACGGAAAAGGCTTTTACTACTCGCGATTCCCCGAGCCAAAGGACAATGAGAAGCTCAAGTCGAAGCTCGAGAACCAGACCCTCTACTATCACACGCTCGGTACGCCGCAGTCGGCGGACATCAAGATCTACGCACGTCCGGATCACCCCACGTGGTTCATCTTCGGCGGACCGGATGAGACGGGTCGCTATCTGATCGTTCGCACGTCGCCCGGCACCGACAAGGGTGAGGTGTACATCGCGGACCTGGGCGACGCGATGCATCCGAACGTCCACGCGCCGATTCGTCCGGTGGTCACCGGGAACGACGCGAACTACGAGCCGCTCGGTGTGGCCGGCGGTCGCCTGTACATGCAGATCGACAAAGATGCGCCGAACCGGAAAATCATCTCGGCGCCGGTGTCCACGCCCGATCCGAGCCATTGGAAGACGGTGATCGCGGAAGGCGACATGCCGATCGAGGGCGCGAGCATGGTTGCCGGTCGCATCGGCGTATTGTCGCTCAAGGATGTCGCTTCAGTCATCCGCCTGTACCGTCTCGACGGAACGCTCGAGCGCGACATTCCACTCCCTGGATTGGGCAGTGCATCGGGGTTGATCGGGCGCTTCGATCGGCCAGAGATCTTCTATGCGTTCACCTCACCGCTCGTGCCGCCCTCGACATTCGTCTATGACGCGAAAGCGAAGGCGAGTCGCGTCTTCTTCCAGCCGAAGCTCACCTTCGATCCGTCGCGCGATACGACCGAGCGCGTGTTCTATCAAAGTAAGGACGGCACGCGCGTGCCGATGATGATCACACATCGCAAGGACATCCAGCGAAATGGCGAGAATCCGACGATGGTCTACGCCTACGGCGGATTCGACGCCAGCACGACGCCGTTCTTCAGTCCCGCCGTCATCGCGTGGGTGGAGCAGGGTGGCGTCTACGCCGTGGCGAACATCCGCGGCGGAGGCGAGTACGGCGAAACGTGGCATCGCGCCGGGCAGTTCGAGAAGAAACAGAATGTGTTCGATGACTTCATCGCCGCCGGCGAGTACTTGGTTCGAGAGAAATTCACCTCGCCCGCTCACCTGGCGATCAATGGCGGATCGAACGGCGGTTTGCTCGTCGGCGCGGTGATGACGCAACGCCCGGAGCTCTACGCCGCCGCAATACCGCAGGTGGGCGTGATGGACATGCTGCGCTACGACCAGTTCACCGGCGGCGCGGCGTGGGCGACCGAGTACGGCTCGGCGACCGACGCCAAAGCGTTCACGTATCTGCGCGCCTACTCGCCGCTCCAAAACATCCGCACGGGCATCTGCTATCCATCGACGCTCGTGACGACCGCCGATCACGACGACCGCGTGGTGCCGAGCCATTCCTTCAAGTTCACGGCGACGATGCAAGCGGCGCAGTCGGCGGTTCCTAGTTGCGAGCGGCCGATCCTGATTCGCATCGAAGCGCAGGGCAGTCACGGCTATCGTCCACTCGACCGCCGGATCGCCGAGCAAGCAGACATCTGGGCGTTCGCGGCGCAGCACACTGGAATGACGGTACGCCCGCCGGGCATCGTGCCCTAGGCGAATCAGTCCGGCGAAACGCGGCTCAGGACAGATCTTCGGAGAGTATCCGCGCTAGCGTTTCGACGAGCCGATCGGCATCGCGCTCGTCGAACGGCATCGGTGGACGAATCTTGATCACGTTGTGATGTGGTCCATCGGTGCCGAGCAGGATGCCGTGCTCGCGCATCCGCTCGGCGACGAACGACGTCTCCGCTCCGGCAGGTATCAGCTTCTGGCGATCGCGTACCAGCTCGACACCGAGGAAGAGGCCAGACCCGCGCACGTCGCCGATGAGAGGGAATCGCTCCGCGAGCGGACGAAGCGCGGCGAGCATGCGGTTGCCCACGCGGAGCGCGTGCGCCTGTAGCTGCTCAGCCTCGATCACATCGAGCACCGCGAGACCAACGGCGCACGATACGTTGTTACCCCCGAAGGTGCTGAAGAACTCCATGCCGTTGTCGAACGCATCGGCGATCGCGCGCGTCGTCACCACCGCGCCGATGGGATGACCGTTGCCGAGTGGCTTGCCCATCACCACGATGTCGGGAACCACGCCTTGCGCCTGGAACGCCCAGAAGTGCGTGCCCATGCGGCCGAGTCCAGTCTGCACTTCATCGGCGATGCAGACACCGCCGGCGTCGCGCACGTAGCGATAGGCATCGGCGAGATAGCCCGGAGGCAGAATGATCTGACCGCCGACGCTCGGGCACGTCTCCGCGATGAAGCCGGCGACATCGCGTCCACTTTCAGCCATCGACTGCACCAGCTCGGCGACGTGTCGCGCGTACTTCCCACCGGCGAGCGGATCGCCGCGCTTGTGCTCGCCGCGATAGTCGTCGGGCAGCGGGGCCACGTGTACCCATGGCGGCGCGCCGAGTCCGCCCGGCCCCGCGTGCTTGTACGGGCTGAGATCGATCAGCGTGTTGGTGTGCCCATGATACGCCGCCTCGAGCACAATCATATCGCGGCGGTGCGTGTATGCGCGCGCGAGCCGCAGCGCCAGCTCGTTCGCTTCGCTAGCCGAGTTCACGAAATAGCAGACGCCGAGCGGGTCGGGCAGGGTAGCGGCTAGTCGTTCGGCGTATTCGGCGAGCCGATCGCTCAGATAGCGCGTGTTGGTGTTGAGCACCGCCATCTGCGCAGCCGCCGCGCGCACGACGCGGGGATGCGCGTGCCCGACATGGGGCACGTTGTTGTAGGCGTCGAGAAAGCGATGGCCGTCGTCGTCGTACAGGTACTGTTTCCAACCGCGCACGATGCGCAGCGGGTTGCGATACGCGATACTGAGGTTGTGTCCAATGCGCTCGCGACGCCCGGCGAGCGCGGCACTCTTGCTCGGCGGCCTGGGAGGAAATCGCTCGGCCGGAACGCCGACGATGAGATTGGGATCGGGCGATAGACTGCGCCACGCGTCGCGTTGGCTCGCCGCGCCGACGCCGGGAAAGTCGGTGCCGACGTCGAGCAGGTCGGTGATGATCTGAAGATGGAGGTGCGGCGTCCATCCGCCGTTCTCAGATGCGACGCCGAACGTCGCGATCCGCTCGCCGCGCTCGACGCGCCGTCCCGCCTGCAGGCCGCCCACCGACTCGCGGCTGAGATGGCCATAGAGAGTGAAGAAGGGAGTGCCGTCGTCGATCTCGTGGCGCAAGATGATGACGGGGCCGTAGTCCTGTGGCGCATCGTTGTCGGCAAACGCGTGGATCACGCCGGCGATCGGTGCGTGGACGGGCGTGCCCGCCTCCGCGAAGATGTCGAGCCCGATGTGAATCGTGCGTCGTTCTGCGGTGCCATCGGGTGCGGCGAAGATGGGAGAGGTGTAGAGGAGCCGCGGCTCATCGTAGCGGCCAATGCCAACGCGCACGCCGGCGGCGCGCATCGCACCGAACACCCGCTCGGTCAGCGCTGGCTCTTCGTTCTCCCGCTGGTCGCCGCTCACCAAAGGGCTGCCGACACTGAGATCGAGCACCAGGCTGGGCTCGGTGCGGAGATCGGCGTCGATCACGGGCGCGAACTCGGCCGCGTGCGCGGTGAGCCAGGTGCGCACGCGAGCGCTCTGCGCAGCAGGCTCGAGACCGCAGGCGTCGCGGAACATCGCTTCAGCGAGCGCAAATGGAGTGCGCGCGAGCAATGGCAACACGCGGCGATTCGCCTGCTGGCTGATGTCGAGATACGCGTTGTCCGGCCGCTCCTGTCGCTGATGCGCGGCGACGCATGCGCTCGTGCACAACCGCAGCGCGATCAAGCCGTACAGCGCGGAGATCTCGCCCTCGGCAAGCGGGCGGACCGAGTGATATCCGCGAACGAGCTCAGCCACCGACGCCAGCGGATCCTCGGCACCGAGTGCGACATAGGCGGCGGCGATGGCCAGATCGCCGACGGTCCAGCCGTAGACCATGTCGCCGAAGTCGACGATCCCGAGCACGCGCTGGTTGCGGGAGAAGAGATCGTCGTCACCGCCGACCAGCACGTTGTAATCGTTGAGATCGCCGTGGATCGCGCTGCACGGCAAAGACGAGAGCAGGGGATCGAGCCGG
>JALZAE010000657.1 GCA_030948535.1 Gemmatimonadota bacterium
CGCCACTCGTGCCTCACGACACGAGGTCGATGGTTCTTGCCTATACGCCACGGAATTGAGAGCACGCGGCTGGGGCCAAGCGACGCTAGTACGCTATGCCGCATAGCGCCAGTTCTGACGGGTGACCGGTCGGGTTTGGCGTACCCAAGGTCCCAACCTTATCCCCTTCGCGCTTGGCCCGGGCGGCCCGAGTGCGAGCAGGGAGCGATCCGCTGGCAGAGAGTAGCTCGAGGCCCTGAGATGCTCGTTCGCAGCCATGGGGCGCGA
The DNA here is from genome assembly GCA_030948535.1 of Gemmatimonadota bacterium. GTDB lineage: Bacteria > Gemmatimonadota > Gemmatimonadetes > Gemmatimonadales > Gemmatimonadaceae > JALZAE01. The sequence continues at coordinate 268 of JALZAE010000657.1, forward strand.
CAAACGGGGGCCGACGGCCGGGATGATAGCTCCAGGCCCCGCTTTCGGCGTCAAGTTCGCCATGCGAGGCACGAAGCCACGAGATCTTCCGCCAGTACCTCGGTTTGCGTGCGTGCTATGCTGCATAGCGTCGGCAAACGCTGTGGACTGGCGCAGCGAAAGGAAGGGCGGAAGCTGCGCTTCGATGATCCGAAACAACGCTAGACGCCTAGCGCCTAGGTCGACGAACTGGGCGTCGTGCCCGTGCTTCGTAACCTGACGTCCGCCACCCAACCGCGGCTAGCAGCGTCGCGTACGATTGCGCTGCGGCCGCGCTCTTGTCGAACGTTATGCAGCATACTTGTGGCCGAATCAATCTCCACCTCTCTGGTCACTACAGTGTTATGCTGCATAGCACGTATTCTGCGGTCGGCCCACAGCGCTGCCCCCGAGTAGAATGCGCCTTACCGTTCACTCTTAACCGCCTCGGGAAAATCCGCGCTATGCAGCATAACTCCGATCCCAATTGCGGCTTTCCCCTGCACGCTCTAGATTGGTCCCTGCCCCGCGGTCGCCATCGAACAACGCCGAGCCTTCATGACGCTGGTCATTGCCGTCGCTAACCAGAAAGGCGGCACCGGAAAGACCACAGTCGCAACCTCGTTGGCCGCCGCATTTGCAGGCCAGCTCGGGATGCGGACGCTCCTCCTTGACATGGACGGGCAATGCAACGCGACCGCGGCAGTGCTCGGTGCGCAACACGGATCGCCGCGAACTATCAAAGACGTTCTATGGCATGCCCTTCCCCTCGGCGAAGTCATGGTCAAGAGTCAGCATTCCGACCGGCTCTTCGTTGTTGCCGGGTCGAGCGAACTCTCCTACTACGAAAAATCAATCGCCCCAGAACAATGGGATGATATCGTGCAGGAAGGCCGGCAAATCCTCACGGCCGGTCTCCCAGAGGACATCGACCTTGTAGTTGTTGACACGCCGCCGTCGCTGGGGCTCTGGCTCAATACAGCGCTTTCCGCGAGTGACGCCGTCGTTGTGGTCTGCGAACCAGGACAGTTTAGTCTGGACGGGCTGAAACAGCTCTTGCACACGATCAGCATGCTCAAGGCGGCTGTGAATCCGTCGCTTGACCTCGTCGGATTTGTACTCAACAAGTACCGCACTGGAGTTGCGCGACACGAGGCCTATCTACGCGCCTTTCGCACGCAGTTTGGGCCGTTGCTGCTGCAACCGCCCATCGCCCAGCGGATCGTTATCGATGACTGTCAGCGCGCGGGGATTCCCATCGAGTTCTATCCCGACCGTGCTGCTGCCGACGTACGACAGTGGTTCGGTGAAATTGCTCGGCAGGTGCTCGCGCGGCGATCGCATGTCGCGCCGGATGACTCTTTCGCGACGCGCGAGGTCACGGTGACATCCCCTGACTCCACCGCAGCCGGGCTAACAGAATCAGACGCTATGCCGCATAACGTTCTGTCGTGACCGGTCGCGCTCCCAGCTTCACAGGTGACACGCACAATGGCGAAGATTGTCGACGGACCTAAAGAAGCGGACGAGCCTACGCCCCCCAAAGCTAGCAAATCCGCAAGGAACCGAGACTTGAGCGCCGGAGTCGAGGAAAGCGTGCGCAGTGCCTTCGAGCAAGCGCCGCGTGCGACACTGCCGCTGCCGCTACATCCTGCAGGCGAGGGAATGTCGCGGCGCACTCAGTCGGATACGTTCAGTCTCGATCCCAAGCGGATTGCGCTCGAGGGATATTACGTCCGAGAGCCGGAGGACGACGACGACTTCGAGGCGTTCAAGGACACGATACGCGCTCGCGGCGAGATCGATATCCCGGTCTCGGTCCGCACCCTCGGTCCTCTCACGGCACGAAAGTACGTCTTGGTATGGGGGCGCAGGCGACTCACCGCGGCATTGCAGCTGGGCATCGCGATGATCCCCGTCCGCACCTTCGGCGAGATCAGTGAGACCGACGCGATCAAACTACAGCTTCAGGAAAACCTCAATCGGCGCGCGATGACACCGGCCGAGACAACGCAGGCGTTTTTCGAGCTCAGCTCGCGCGGCATCCCGAACGCGGAGATCGCAAGAACCTACGGCAAACCCACGAGCTATGTGAGCTACATGGTTCGGACAGGTGAAGCGCTCGCCCAGCTCTCGGACGACGAGCGACATCGTCTCAATCGCTCAGGCGCACTCAAGGTGCGATTGTGCCAGGATATTGCGGCGCGCGAATCGATCGGTGTGCGCGTGACTGCACTTCGAGAGCTTATTGCGTCGACGACGCTCAATGAGCTCGGAGATCGCGACGAGCTCGAGCAACAGGAGGATCCGCAGTCACAGCCGGGCCGCTCGAACGCTCGAGGAGGGAAGGGCAGCCACAAGGCGAAGCGGCGGCGTTCGCAATCGCCGACGAAACGCAAGGACGAGGAATCGCCATTCGCCCGCCGCGAGCTCCGGAACCAGAAGGGGCGGAGTTTTCGAGTGCGCTGGACCGAACACGATCTCGAGCGTGATCCTGAGGCATTCGTCCGACAACTCAGTGACGTCTTGCGCGAGGAGATCGCACACCTGGTGACTCGACTTGAACAGCGCCGAGCGCTCGCCGCGTCGGGAGGGCTTCCTCCAGAGATTGCGGCCCAGTTCGAAAGTGCGCGGACTTCCGCCGTTAAACTCGCCGGCTGGCTCCCGTCTCCGATCGTATGATGTCCGTGCCGACTCTTCTTGCATTTGCGCCACGCACCAAGTCGAAACTACGGCTACGCTTCGGTTTCTTGCACGAGCGCCACGGTACCACACCTTTACCTATTTGGCTACGACGCGCCGAGGCATCCCCTCAAGGACGTCCCGCCAAAAGCATTATTACCGTGGATTGATGCTGTCGCACATATGGCGCTTCCATGGCGCCACATGACGCGTGGCGTGCAGGCAAGACAGCGTGGCCTAGAGGCAAGATAAGCTGAACAGCTGTACCACATGCCTAAGAGACTGGAACGGAATTCGTGACCTATAGGCAAGAATTTCGGTGGGTGCTTGCCCCAGCGCCACCACTTGTCCCACCAGTTGTGGGCTGATCGAACGCCTCTCGGGGCCAGGAGGCAAGATTCTGCGACCTACGGGCAAGATCGGCGTGCCCTACAGGCAGGAATCGGTGCGCTACGGGCAAGATCCCGTGACCTACAGGCAAGAAAGAAGTCCGTAACTCCTTCATATACTAAGACTTGCGCTCATGCGTGAAGTGTTGAAGATTGGAACCGGTTGAAGACTGTTGAGGTACGACCGGCAACAGGATAGTCCGCTGAATCGAGGCCACACCATGACGGTGAAAAGAAAGACCCGGGCAGCAGCAGCCGCGACGGCAGAGCGCACGGGTTTGCCCGCTTCGACCGTTGCGGTCGAGCGACATGCCGTGGTCGAACGCAGCCTCGAGAAGTATCCCTGGTCGAGATTGAGCGATGCGCCTCCAACTGACGTAAGCCAGATCGAGCTGCGTCTCCTTCTTGATGCCGCGGGAGAGGAGGGCCGAGCGTGGACTGTATCGGGCACGACGGCTGGCAGGTTGCCCGGACCGTTCGAAGCGGATCTCTATGTGGCGATCTGCCAACTCTACAACTCGCAGATTCCGCGCGACCGTCGCGGCGAAGAGCGTCGGGTAAAGACGACCTACGCCGAACTCGGCCAACTCATGAATCGCGCGCGTGGCGGCACCACGTACAAGTCGATCCGCATCGGCCTTGAGCGATTGATGGGCGTCGAATTCCGAGCCGTGCGCACGTGGCGCAAAGGCAAGTACGGCGCACGCGAGACCATCTTCCACTTGCTAGACAAAGTCGACTTCGACTATGGACGAGCGAAAAAAGGATTCAAGGCGGCGGATGGCGGCGAGCTGCCGGTAGTCGGAATCACAATTACGTTTTCGGAGGAATTGTCGGAGTCACTCGTCGAAGGGCATTTGCGCGTGCTCGACGCAGCCCGCTATTTCGCGCTCGAAACTCCGACGGCAAAGCGGCTCTTTCGCTACCTGGACCAACGCCGTTGGTTCGGCAATGAATTGCAGAACGAGATCGTGCTCGCGTTTGAAGAACTCGTTGATCGCTTGCCGATCGAGCGATCCGCGCCAAGCCACGTCAAGCGCACACTGGACCCCGCACATGCGGGCCTGATCGCCAATGGCTATTTGCGCACGGTCCAGTACGAAGAAGTTCCGGTGCCTGGTAAGAAGCGACGTGCGCCTTGGGTGCGCTACACGTTTGCCGACACTGGCAACGCCGGCCCAGTTGTCGCAGGCGCGCCACCGCAGACGAGCGCGCAGAGTCGGTCGAACGAGAGCAGGGACGGGAAGGGCGCCTGGTCCACGGAGCCGGCAACCGATAGGCGGGAGGCACGTCAGGAAGTCGACGCGGAAGCGAAGCGCTACTTGATCGCAGAGATCATGGGCACGTTGCGTGACGATCACAGTGTTGGGTTCTACACAAAAGTCGTTCGGGCTCTACCAGCTGAAGTCGTGCGCAGCATTCTCGGTGGTGTTCGGCAGTCATTGCAGGAGGGCATCGACATCGATACGGCGCGCAAACTATTTACCAAGACGGCGCAGGCCCGCGCTGCACACCTGGACGTTTCGTTGAGTGCGTAGCTGCCGTTCGCGCTTCCCAATCATGTCAGTCCGCCGACCAACATCGTTGCGATCACAATTCTACACGTGCCTTTGAGTGGGAGAGTCATGCGGCGGACCGTAGCGGACGACGCAGGGCGGTTCTGGGAGTGCCACTTCGTTGGAAGCGTTCGCGGTGCGCAACGCGTCCTTATCGAGTGTGCGAGTGGCGGGAAGCGCGTGATCGTAAACGCGCCACTGAACTGGGATTCACTTCCCGCCAGCGAGCTTGCAACTCTCGCGTCCGGCGCTCTTGACGCGAGACAAAAAGTTGCGATTGCCGAACGCCGGGCGGCTCGCAGTGCTGTTCCTCGTTCCCCAACCTAACAAGTCCGCGACGCGCCCCACTTCGCCTCGGGCCCGAAGGATCCGACGCGCCGCTATCAAGCCGCGTGCGCTGTGTTCGAGTGTTCGCTTCCCCTTGCCGAGAAGCCAAACCTTCCGCCGATCTTGCTGGCGCGATTGAGCGGATCGGCAGGTACCAACCCGAGGCACGAAACGCCCGGTCGACGTCACCCTGGCTCCCGATCAGGGCGACGTTGATCGGATCGCCGGCTATGCCCTTCGCATTCGTCGTGCG
>JALZAE010000685.1 GCA_030948535.1 Gemmatimonadota bacterium
ACCCAAGACTTCCATCATCGGACTCGACGGTCCGAAGAAGTCGCTTCCCTGAATAAGCGGGATCCAGCTGCGCGCCACATCGGCGCCCACGCCGACAATCAAATACAGCAGGAACATTTTCGCGCCGATGTAGAAGGCGTACCCGACCACGTTCTCGGCGAAGCTCGCGGTCCATCGCGATGAGGCGAATCCGAAGAAGAGCACGCCACCACCAAGCACGACGATGTACGACTCGACCATCACGAGCACGAGTTGCGCGGCGATCCAGACATAGCTGAACGCGATCATCATTGCGGCGATCGCAGCGACCATCGCCATGACCGGATCCTTGAGCATCACACCGAAACTGAGTTGCTCGAGGACCTTGGCTCCCGTCTCGCGCCCAATGTCCACGACGGTCGACGGACTGACAAGCCCGCGGCCGATGGCACGCTCACCTGCGACTGCGAAGCCATTCATGATCGGCGGCAGCCAAGCCGTGAACGCGGTCAAGACGGCGAGGAGGAAGGCGATGAGCGTGAATTTGAGTAGGAACTTGGCGGCGATCTCGTCGAGTAAACCGCATTGAACCTGCTACACCTGTCACACCGTTCTGCTGCTCCGGGTTCCCGTGAACGCGGCCGCGCACGTATCTCGTCATTCGGTCGCGAAGGCACCGCCGCTTGTCCGCAACGGAGCAACGGACGCTTCTTTCACGGCTGTCAGATTCTCATGCACTACGGTGCAACGCTTTGTTTGCGATTCGATGCGGCGCTTCCGAGTCGGAGCGCTCCGTTAGATCGCATCCAGGCTTCGTTGATAATCGCAACGCGCGGAGAGCCTTTCTTGTCCGATGCGGTAAAGTCGCGGCCGCGCAAGTCGGCTCCGACTGTGCGGAAAAACCCGCTATCGACCGCAGCCTCCATCGGCACTTCGACCGGGTAGTGTTGCTCGCGTGATCGTGCATGGGCGGAAACCGCGCGGCCGTTTCGATATGGGTCTTGGTCGGCGAAGGCCACTCGTACGACCCCTGGAATGGCGCGCACTCGCTCGCGCATCGCATCGTACGCGGCGTCCAGGGCTGGCACGGGAATGGCGAGGCGGTCGAGGTCAAATCGCGCGACCAACGTGTGATCGACGTCAATGCCGAGATCGAGCGCATCAACGCGCCGTAGACTCAGTGTGAAAAGGCCCGCAACAACAAGCAGAACTACACACACTCCTGCTTGCGTCGCGAGCAGCACGGCGCGGGCGTGCGAGTGACGGCCACCGCCAGACCCAGGGCCGAGTCGAATGCCGTCAACAAAGGCACGAGTCGCCGTGTAGAGCAGGGGCGCGAGCGACACGAGCAGCGCCGTCGCGACGACGAGCATTCCGGTGTAGGCAAATAGACGCGCGCTCAAGAATCCGTCGGACGTGATGTCCGTTGTCATCAAACGTTGCAGGACACGTGAACCGCCGCTCGCGAGCGCGATTGCCGCGATTCCGCCGATCCCGGCAAGCACGGTCGCTTCCGTCAGCATCTGTCGTGCGAGCCGCCCCCGACTCGCGCCGAGCGCAAAACGGACGGCGAGTTCACGCCGGCGTGAGAGCGATCGCGCAATAAACAGATTCGCGACATTCGCGCAGACAATGAGCAATAGCAGGGTCGATATCCCCGCGAGCCAGAGCGCGACTCTTATCTCTCTGGGCGCATCGGGGCCTTGACCCAGAATTACGGATGCCGCCAACACGCGCGATTGTGAACGAGACGCTCCCGGCGGCGTATTTAACTCTCGCCAGACGCTCGTCGCTTGTTCAGCCGCAACATCGAGAGGCGATCCGCGTTTCCGGCGTCCCACAAGCGACAACCATGCGGAACCTCGCCCGGCGTACCATAGAGGCGGTGCCTCGAGAGGAGCGGTAACGGAGATGGGCAGCCAGACATCGGTAACCTCAGTGCGCAAACCCTGAAATCCGGATGCGGTAACGCCGATTACCGTGTACAGGAGCGTGCCGATGCGAATTGACTGACCAATAGCGCTGGAATCGCCGCCGAATTGGCGCCTCCAGAAGTCGTAGCTGAGAACCGCCAACGCCGGACCACCATTCCCCTCGCCGGCCGGAAATCCGTCACTTGGCCCTGGCAAACGTCCGAGTTCTGGTCGCATTGCCAGTAAATGAAAGAAGGATGGAGATACCAAGGTCGTGCGCACCTCGGTGGCTTCCGGCCCAACGCCAAGCGACAGCGTAAGCGATGAGTATGCGGCGAGATCTGACAACGCTGGCACATGAAGCGCCAGGTCGTGAAATGCTGGAAGGCTAGTCCGCGAACCCAGGACTTCGTTGCCAGCAAGGTCCCGAGAGACGAAAACGAGTCGAAGCAAATCGTCGGGATCGCGCAATTGGGGCGGTGCCTGCAAGACCATGCAGTCGACAGCGCCAGCGATGGTGACTTCGGCACCTATTCCGACGGCGATGGTAAGGACCACAGTCAACGCGAAGCCCGGCGACCGACGGAAGACACGCGCGGCGTGGAGCACATCGTACTGCGCGTCGACGAGCCAGCCTATCATGTCTTTGGCAAAGGGTCGAAAAACGTTACGAATTGTGTGTCCTTCGCTGTCGATGACTGGAGAGGGACGATCTCACCATTGTAGCGCCATCCGGTCGATCGCCGCCAAACCCTGATTGCTTAACCGATCGAACCTCTTTAGTA
>JALZAE010000016.1 GCA_030948535.1 Gemmatimonadota bacterium
CGCGCCATCGAGCGCGCCGCTGAGTGTACGGCTGACGCGAATCGAGCCCGGCTTTGCGTCGCCGCCGACACCGAGCCGCTGGGCACAATCAAGCGCGGCGCGCGCGCGGTCGATCGCATGCCGTGCCGGATCGAGCAGCCGCACCTGCGCGCCGTGCGCCGCGAAGAGCGCCGCCCACCCGCTGCCAACTTCGCCGGCGCCGATCACCGCCACACACTCGGGAATGTTCATCGCTCCTCCAACGGATTGTTCGCCAGCCATTGCTCCGCCGCCGTCGCGCCTTCGGCTAGGGCGCCGCCGAGCCATCTACTGAAGACTTCTCTTTCAATGAGTCGGAGGACGTCGCGCGCGCGAACATCCACGGCGACTTGGACGCGTACGCCATCGGCCCTATCGAGCACGATCGCGCCGCGATGCGCATCGTCGCTCAACGAGACCGAGACGTTGCGCTCTTGCCACGTGGCGTGCGAGGGGTTGGCCGCGAGCGCGATTGCGAGAGCGTCGTTGACCACACAGCCGTCGAAGGACTCGTAGCTCGTGTGGAACTCCGCGTAGAACCCGAGCGCGTCGGCCCAGAAGCGCGCGGCGTCGTCGTGTGTGCTTTCCTTCTGCAGTGCGCGGATGGCCGAGCCCGGCATGGCGATCCGGCGTGTGACGTCGAGCGGGACGAGCCGGACGTCGAGACCGGCGTGGATCACCGCGTGCGCGGCCTCGGGATCGCTCCACCAGTTGAACTCGCTCCAGCGCGTTTGGGTGCCGCGCACCCTCAGGGCGCCACCCATGACGAACACTGGCCCGAGTCGATCAACCAACATCGGATCAGCGTCGAGCGCGCGCGCGATGTTGGTCAGCGGCCCGATGGCGCAGATGATCATCCGAGGATGCGCGTGCGCCATCGCAACAATGGTCCCGGCCGCCCGATCGGGCTCGGCCGTCGGCGCGGCGCTTGGATGCACGTAGCCAAGTCCTTCGTCGCCGTGCGTCTCGCGCGCGGGCGTCGGCTCGCGCGTGAGTGGAGCGGCGGCGCCGGCGACGACAGGGCAGGCGAGCCCCACGCGCCACGCCACCTCGCGCGCGTTGCGCGTCGCGCGCGGCGTATCGGTGTTGCCGTGCACCGTCGTGATCGCCACGACCTCGAGCTCGGGCAGCCGCGCCGCCAACGCGATCGCGACGGCATCGTCGATCCCTGTGTCCGTATCGATCAATACCGGCGCGCGCGAGCTGGAAGCCACCGTGCTCTCACTCCAGATAGATTTCTCAGGCCCAACCTAGCACTGACGCCTAACACCTAGCACCTAACTTCTTGTTTTCTTTTCTTCTCGCGCTCGCGTTGCAGCTTCCGACCATCGCCATCGACCAACGTCTCGCCGCCGACGCCAAGCTTGGGGTCGGCGATGTCGTCGTGGTCAGCGCGAAGCCGGGCGGCCCCGGGGATAGCGTTCGCATCGGTGCGATCGTTGGGCGTCTCGCCGATCCGAGCGAGGTCGCGCGCGGCGACTACCGAGTGCGCATGCACCTCGAGCAACTGCAGACGGCGCTCGGCTACGGGGACCGCGTCGATCGCTTCGCCGTTGCGACGCGCGATACCGCGGCGACGACCGAGGCGCTGCGCCGCATCAACGAGGCCGCGTTCGGGTTTCACGCCCACCGCTCGCGCGACATCGCGGTCGGCACATCGGAGACCTTTCACGTCGTCAGCCGATTTCACCGCGCCATCGGCGTGATCACGATCGTCGCCAGCGCGATCTTTCTGCTCTGCATCCTGTTGCTCAAGGTCGACGAACGGCGGCGAGACGTTGCCGCGCTGCGGCTGATCGGCATCTCGCGCGCATCCGTGATGCAAACCGTCGTGATCGAGGCGGCGTTCATCGCGACGCTCGGCAGCGCGCTCGGCGTCGGCATCGGGTGGGGCGTTTCACTGGTGGTGAACTGGCACTATCAGAACGTCTATCGCACGCCGCTGCGGTTCTCGATCGTCACCCCGGAGATTGTCGTGCTCGCGGTGACGCTGTCGCTGGTACTGGGCATCGGTGCCGGGGTGCTCGCGGCCCGGCGATTGGTTCGCACGCCACCGCTCGCGCTGCTCGGACGCTGAATGCGATTCTTTCTCGCTCTCGCATCGCTGCGCCGGAACCGCTCCCGCACGATCCTCGCCATCGCCGGCGTCGCCATCGCCGCGGCGCTACTGCTCGACATGGTCATGCTCTCGGGTGGGATGCGCGCGTCGTTCGGCGATTTGCTCACCGCGCAGGGCTTTCAGATGCGCCTCCCGCCCCGCGGCACCCTCCCCTTCGACACCGAGGCGACCATCGACGGAGCGACCGAGATCATCGCCACGCTTCGCCAGCGCGCCGAGATCGCGGCGGTGAGTCCCGTGCTCGGCGCCGCGGTGCGGACGACGCGCGAGGAGCGTCCGGTCACAGCCTTCGCGCTCGGCATCGACCCGACGGTGCAGGGCGACTATCGGCTGCAGAGCGGCCGCGATGCCGCCGACTCCTCGAGCATCGTCGCGAATGACGATTTTCTTCGCGCGGCCGGGCTGCAGTTGGGGGACACGATCACCCTCGCCGCGGGATACAACCCGCAGATGCGCACCTTCACCGGCACGCGCGCGCTGACCGTCACGGGACGCGCGCGGTTTCTCTATTTGGGCAGCGGACAGGCTGCCGTCGCGATGCCGCTGCGCACGCTGCAGGCGATGAGCGGACACGTCAAAGACGACGCCGTCTCCGTCTTCATGGTGCGCACGCACGCCGGCAGCGATGTCGAGGAGATCGCCCGCTGGATTCAGCGAACCGTGCCGAAGGTCGACGCGGTGAGCACCGCCCAGGCGCTGGCTCGGGTCGACGAGCGCTTGAGCTATTTTCGCCAGCTCTCCTTCATTTTGGGCGCGGTCAGTCTCGTCGTCGGATTTCTGCTCACGACTACCCTCGTCACTGTCTCGGTCAACGATCGCGTTGGCGAGATTGCCGTCATGCGCGCGATCGGCATTTCCCGCGCGCATGTCGTCCACCAAGTGCTGCTCGAGGGAACCGCGATCAGCCTCGGCGGCGCCGTGCTCGGGCTGGGGCTCGGTCTCATCACGGCGCGTTGGCTGAACACCATTCTCTCGAGCTTCCCCGGGCTCCCGGCCGCCATCGACTTTTTTCTCTTCCAGCCGCGCGCGGCGTGGACGGCGCTCGGATTGCTCGTCCTCTCCGGGATCGCCGCGGGAGTCTATCCCGCGTGGCGTGCCGCATCGCTGCCGGTGGCGCGGACGTTGCGCGAAGAGGCGGTCGCGTGACCAAGCCGCTCCTTGCCACCGACGTCGCGATCGTGAGCGTGCGCAACGTGCGACGCGACTATCCACTCGAGGGAGAATCCGTACATGCCGTGCGCGGCGTGTCGCTCGATGTGGAGCGCGGCGAGTACGTGGCGATCGTCGGCCCGTCGGGGTGTGGCAAGTCCACGCTGCTGAATCTCATTGGCGCGATCGATGCGCCGAGTGGCGGCGGCGTCTCGATCGCCGGCCGCGATCCAAGCACCATGAGCGACCGCGAGGTCACACGATTCCGGTTGGAGCACATTGGCTTTGTCTTTCAGCGCTTTTATCTCATGCCGATCTTGAGTGCCGCGGAGAACGTCGAGCTGCCGATGGCCGAGCGCGGCATGCCGGTGGCGAAGCGTCGCGCGCGCGTAAAGGAGCTGCTCGCCTACGTCGAGCTGGAGACACGAGCCAAACATCGGCCGACGCAGCTCTCCGGCGGCGAGCAACAGCGCGTCGCGATCGCGCGGGCGCTGGCCAACGAACCTGACCTGCTCCTGGCCGACGAGCCGACGGGTGAGCTCGACGCCCGCACCGGGGCCGAGATCATTGCCCTCTTCGAGCGGTTGAATCGCGACGGAACCACGATCGTCGTCGTGACCCACGACGAGCAGCTGGCGCGCGCGGCACGCCGTGTGATTCACATGCGGGATGGTGTCATCGTTCACGACG
>JALZAE010000026.1 GCA_030948535.1 Gemmatimonadota bacterium
GCTTCACAATGCGCGCGCGCGGATCGTAGCTCTTGTACACGCGATGTCCGAAGCCCATCAGGCGCTGTCCCTTGCCGCCCTTCACCTCGTCGATGAAGGCGGGAATGTTCTTGGGATGCCCGATCTCGGTGATCATGCGCAGCACCTGCTCGTTCGCGCCGCCGTGCAGCGGACCGTATAGCGCGGCGATGCCCGCGGCAATCGCGCTGAAAGGATCGACCTGCGAGGAGCCGACGGCGCGCACCGCGCTCGTCGAGCAGTTCTGCTCGTGATCGGCGTGGAGGATGAAGAGCACCTCGAGCGCCTTCACGAAGACGGGATTTGCCTCGTAGCGCGGCTCGGACATCCGCGCGACCATCGAGAGGAAATTCTCGACGTAGCCGAGATCGTTGTCGGGATAGATGAAGGGCAGGCCTTTGACGTGACGGTAGGCGAAGGCGGCCAGCGTCGGCATTTTCGCCAGCAGCCGCACGATCGAGATGTGGCGCTGCTCGGGCTCGAAGATCTCCTTTGCCTGCGGATAGAAGCTCGACATCGCCGCCACCGTCGAGCAAAGCATCGACATCGGATGCGCGTCGTAGCGGAAGCCCATCAAGAACGTCTTGATGTTCTCGTGCACGTACGTGTGGAAGGTGATGTCATGCGTCCACTCGTCGTACTGCGGCTGCGTGGGCAGCTCGCCGTTGCGCAGGAGCCACGCGACCTCGAGGAAGCTCGCTTTCTCGGCTAGCTGTTCGATCGGATATCCGCGATAGCGCAGGATCCCCTTGTCGCCATCGATGAAGGTGATCGCGCTCTTGCAGCTCGCGGTGTTCATGAACGCGGGATCGTAGCTCATGAGCCCGAAGTCGCCCGCGTTCACCTTGATCGCGCGGAGATCCATTCCGCGAATCGCCTCATCCCCTTCTACGCCCTCGCGCATGATTGGCGCGGTGTAGCTCTTTCCGGTGCGGGGGTCGCGGAGCTCGAGCGAGGCGCTCTTCGGCGCGTCGGAGTCGGCGCCGGCGCCCTTAGGCATGTTCGTCGTGGCCATTACCCGTTCATCTCCAGACAGTGTCGCGGACATGCGGCGCCGCTCTTGCCCGGCGCATCCCGCACATCTCGCGTGAAAACTATCGACACCAAGTCACAGGGATAGGGGCAACGCGCGCGCCACTCGCGGACACTGATCATATTATGCCCTTCAACCTGTCCGGAGTCTCATGCACCGCAGACTTGTTTTCGCGTCGATCGTTCCGCTGTTGCTCGCGTCCGCGGCCGCGGCGCAGACGGGCATCACCGTCACGCCGCTCTTTGGCTACACCGTCTTCAGCGACTATTACAACGGCGCCGTCACGGCAGCCGGATCATCCGATCGTGCCACGCTGCGTCTCTCCTTCAAGAGCCAGTTCGAGCTCGGCGCGACGGTGCGCTACGATCTCGGCTTTTCGCCCTGGTCCGTCGTCGGGTCGGCGAGCCATGGCGCCGGCGGAGGAAAGGCCGAGATCTGCCAGATCGATTCGTGCTCCGGCGAGGAGGGCACGGGCGATGTGACCGTCTGGCAGTTCTCGGCTGGCGTCGGGCGGCGGCTCAACCTCGCGACGACACCGCTGACGCCGGTGTTTCGCGCGACGCTCGCCGGGCAACTCAGTCGCGTGACGCTGCACAACGCCGGTGAGAATGGCGAGAACGCGTCGTCAAACAATTTTGGCGCCAACGCCGGTCTCAGCGCGGACCTCACGCTGTCGCCACGCGTAGGTGTCGTACTCTCGCTCAACGATGCGATCGTGAAGTCCAACGTCGGCGACATCTTTCGCTCGCTGAGCGGCTCCGAATCGACGCAGCTCAATTTCGACTCGCATTGGATGAACGCCGTTCGCATCGCCGCCGGGATCTCATTTCGATTCTGAGCGCTTGCGGCTGTCGAAGTCGAAGTTGGCCGGGAATGCGCGCTATTCGTCCCGGTCCTCGGCGCTGGCTTTTCCCTCGGGTCCCGTCGCCCACGCGAAGTCGTAGCCGACGATGACGCCGACGATCCCGGTGTACACGCTCGCTGTCTTGTTGAAGAAGTTGGCGTAGGCGTCGAGCTCGACATTCGTCTTGCTGAAGAGCGGAAAGAGGCGATCATGGCCGTGATCAGCATGAATACGCCGCCGGAGTTCCGCCCCATGGTGAACTCGAAGCGCGACCTTGGCGGCGACTGACGAGGAGCTCGAGTCGCCGATGGTCGCGAAGGGAAGGAGCCGAGCCATCGGCGTCGGATGGACGGCCGGCGCGGGGGTTTGCGCGGCTAGGGAGCTGGCAGCCGAGAAAAGCAGCGCAGCGACGAGACTTGTTCGCACCGGACCCTCGGAGTGCACTCGATACCAGAATGGTCCGCCGGTGCGCCGGGCACAACGAACCCGCGAGCGAACGGATGCAAAACGGGCGACCCTCGCGGATCGCCCGTTCGTTGCCAGACGCGGATCGAGCGGAGCGGTTAGCTCTCGACCTTCGTCACGTTCGCGGCGGCCGGGCCCTTGTCGCCCTGGGTCACCTCGAACTCCACGACGTCGCCTTCGGCCAGCGACTTGAAGCCCTTGCCCTGGATGGCACTGAAGTGGACGAAGCAATCCTTTTGCCCGTTGTCCGGGGTGATGAAGCCGAACCCCTTCGCGTCATTGAACCACTTCACTTTGCCGGTGATGCGAGCCATTCCTAACCCCTTGCTGTTGTCGAGGGAACGGAGCCGTTAGGCAGTCCTCAGGACAGTCCTCAAATCGCGGGACGTGTAGCCCCCCGCTCTGGGCTTCCCCAAAAAAGAACGGACCTAGGAGAACCCAGGTCCGATCGATTCGGAGGCACGAACAACCTACAACTTGTGACTTTTTCCCGCAACGGATGTGATTTTTGACCCGGATTTCCTACTGGGCCGGGACCACCTTGATTCCCGTGATGAAGTACTGCGTCTCGCCGAAGCAGGTGAAGGGGACGCCGCGATGCTGCTCATATTCGAGGGCGACGCGCCGGCCGCTGGCGGCCTCGATCGCGTGGGCAATCGAATCGCTGCGCACGGAGAATCTGAACACCTCGGGTTGCATCTGCGCCTGATTCGGGATCACCAACGGCATCTCGCCCTCCCAGGTCGGGCAGACATAGCCCTTCCGCGAAAGCTTCTGCACATATCCGACGCGCTCGCCCCTCGAGTACGACCAGTTGAGCGCAATGGTCGTCCACAGCGCGATGACAAGGATCGGAATCAGCAGAATTGCGACCACCACGCCCGCGAGTCCCCAGCGGCGCTTCCGCTTTACGGGGGGCGGCGCGGCCGCGACATCTTGAGTCGTGTATCCTTTCGGCGGATCCTCAATGTTGCGGTTCTTATCGTCGGCCATTCCATTCTCCGTTTGAAGCCCGCTGACATCCGACATCTGCCTCATGCCCTATAGTATGCACACCGCGCGGGCAGCTAGTACCTGCCTCTCTCTTCTTGTCGCCGCCTCGGCACTCCCTGCCCAGGCAACGATCGCGCCCCGAAAAGACTACGCCGCTGTCGCCGCCACGCTCGAGCGGCTGGCCGATCGCGAACTCAACGTCCACGACATCCCTGGACTGTCGATCGCCCTCGTCGATGACACGGCCATCGTCTGGGCGCGAGGGCTGGGATTGGCCAGCATCCGCAGCCGCGGCCCTGCCACCGCGCAGACAGTATATCGCGTCGGCTCGATCACCAAGACATTCACCGATGCGGCCGTGCTGCGGATGGCCGAGCTCGGGCTGCTCGACCTCGACACTCCGGTGACGCGGTACATCGCGGATTTCGCCCCAAAGAACCCGTTCGGCGATCCCATCACGCTACGCCAGCTGATGGCGCACCGGTCCGGCCTCCCGCGCCGTCCGCCGGCGGGAAACTACTACGACGCGAGTTCTCCGTCGCTCGAGAAGACGGTGGCGAGCCTGAATCGCACCGAGTTGCTCTTTGCTCCGGGCGACAAGACGAAGTACTCGAACGCCGGGCTTGCCGTGGCGGGGCTGGTGATCGAGCGCGTGGCGCACGAGCCGTACGCCGCGGCAATGACCCGGTTGGTCTTCGCGCCGCTCGGCATGACGAGCACGTCGATGCGGTTGACGCCCGAGATGCAGGCGCACATGGCGACGGGCTACATGTGGGGCTACGAGGCGTCGATGTCCTCGGCACCGACCTTCGCGCTTGGCATCGCGCCGGCGGGCGATCTCTACTCGACCGCGCCGGATCTCGCGCGCTGGTTGAGCGTGGTGGTGAACGGCGGCCGGACTCCGGCGGGCACATCGTTTCTCAAGGCACAATCCGTCTTCGAGATGACACGTCCACAGTTCGTTCCACCCGCCACGCCATCGGGTTGGGGACTGGGCTTCTACGTCTGGCCGTTCGAGGGACGGAAGCGCCTCGCGAACAACGGATCGGGTTGGGGATTCGCTGGCGAGATGCAGGCGCTTCCCGAAGAAAAGATCGGTGTCGTCGTGCTCGTCAACAAAGACTACGCGAGCGCGGTCGGCTTCCGTCTCGCCGACGCGGCGCTGCGACTCATGCTCGCGGCGAAGCATGGCCAGCCACTGCCGAAAATTGCGGTGCCTCGCACCATCCCGGCGGCGATGGCGAAGTCCCTCACGTCGCACTACGCCAACGCGTCGCGCTCGATCACGATCACGCGCGCCGGCGGTGCCGCATCCATGCTCGACGACGCCGGCGGCACGCGAGCGCGACTCATGTGGGCAGGCGGCGACACCCTCATCACGGACGATGAGCTCGGGCCGCCAAAGCGGATCGTGATCGGCAAGAACATGCTGGTGATGGGACGCGATACGCTGCTCGCGGCGCCGAACCATCCAGAGGTGGCCGCGGCGAATCTTGCGCCGCTCAAGGGCGACTACGGCTGGCCCCACTACACGCTACACGTGATCGAGCAGCGCGGCCGGCTTGTCGCCCTCACTGATGGATTCGTCTATCAACCGCTCACGCCGGTCTCGGAGAACGTCTACAAGTTTCCCGACCTCGGCTGGTATGACGGTGAGACGCTGACCTTCGTGCGCAACGCCGATGGCAGCGTGTCGGGGATCGTGTCCGGTGGAGTCGCAATGCCGAGACGGAGGCGGTGACTGCTCGTGATCGCAGGGAATTGCGGGGATCTATGGAGAGTACGGAGGGCTCGCGATCGATGCGCGTGGTGTACTCCACGTTGCGCGGCCCGAGGGGACGGGGCATGTCGGAAATCCCTGTGCCAAGGGTGGCGTGTGGTACGCGAGGTGGGACGAACGTTAACCAGCGAATGCCCTTGGACATCTGCCCTCTGGCAACGAACGTCCGCTAACTTTGATTCATGAGTCCCTCGCGCAGGTCCACGGTAACGACGTGGGTTGGCGACGTCGCGGTTGGCAGTGCACATCCGATCGTCGTGCAGTCGATGACTAACACCGACACCGCCGACATCGGCGGAACGGTGGAGCAAGTCGCCGCGCTCGCGGCCGCCGGGTCGCAGCTCGTGCGTGTGACGGTCAATAACGAAGAGGCGGCGGCGGCCGTGCCGGAGATCGTGCGCCGCCTGGCCGACCGCGATGTGCGCGTGCCAGTGATCGGGGACTTCCACTACAATGGACACCTGCTGCTGGCGAAGTATCCGGCGTGCGCGCAGGCGCTCGCCAAATACCGGATCAATCCCGGCAACGTCGGCGGCAAGCGGCGCGACGAGCATTTCCGCACCATCGTGCAGATCGCGGTCGACAACGCGAAGCCGGTGCGCATCGGCGTCAACTGGGGATCGCTCGACCAGGATCTGTTGACGCAGTTGATGGACGAGAACGCGCGAAAGCCAGAGCCGCTGAACGCGAAGGACGTCTACATCGAGGCGATGCTGGAGAGCGCGCTTCGCTCCGCGCTCCTCGCCGAAGAGACGGGGCTTGGCCACGATCGCATCATCATCTCAGCCAAGGTGTCGGGCGTCCGCGATCTGGTGCAGGTCTATCGCCTGCTGGCCGCGCGCTGTGACTATCCGCTGCACCTCGGGCTGACCGAGGCGGGGCTGGGTACCAAGGGAGTCGTCGCCAGCACGGCGGGACTGTCGATTCTCCTCGCGGAAGGAATCGGCGACACCATTCGCGTGTCGCTCACGCCCAAGCCGAACGGCGATCGCACCGAAGAAGTGATGGTGGCGCAGCAGATTTTGCAGTCGATGGAGCTGCGGAGCTTCACGCCGCAGGTGACGGCGTGTCCCGGATGCGGTCGTACGACCTCGACTTTCTTTCAGCACATGGCCGAGGACATTCAGACCTACCTGCGCGAGCAGATGCCCGTGTGGCGTGCCAAGCATCCCGGCGTCGAGGAGATGCGCGTCGCGGTGATGGGCTGCGTGGTGAACGGTCCGGGCGAGAGCAAGCACGCGAACATCGGCATCTCGCTGCCGGGGACGTTCGAGGAGCCGAAGGCGCCGGTCTACGTCGACGGTAAACTCGTCGTCACGCTCAAAGGCGAGTCTATCGTGCCGGAGTTCTTGGAGATTCTCGAGAAGTACGTCGAGCGGACGTATGCGAGTCCCACGCTCGCGCCAACAGCCTGACCCGCAACCGGCTCAGCGCTCGGCGCCGAGCTCCCGACGATCGATGCTCAACTCGGCGCCTTTGGCCTCGAGTCCCTTCACGACATCGTGCAGCTCATCCATGATCGGCGCGGCGAATCCGAGCTCACGCAAGCGCTCCTCGACGCGCGCGTACCAGCGGATCGTCGCTTCACGGCCGGCCTTGAAGCGATTCCAAACCGTGTCGGGAAATCCGGTGCGCTCGAGATCGGCGAGGATGGTGCTGCCGTTGTGGATCTTGTCGGCGGCGCAGACCCAGCGTGCTTTCTCCGACGCTCCGGCGAGCCGCTCGAGATAGTCCGTCTTGCGATCCTCCCACGCCAGCTCCACACCGTCGTCATCCGTCTTGCGCTCGGTGACGCCGAGGACCGTCTGCAGTACGCCGGCGCCGAACTTGTCGCCGATGCGCTGCTCGAGCATCTCGCGCGTGTACCCGCCCTGCACGCAATCCTCGATCACATCGTGGAGGATACCGGCGACGACGGTGTCATCGTCCTGGCCGTAGCGCGTGAGGATCACCGCCACGTTTGCCGGGTGCGTGAGGTAGGGCAGCCGGGTTCCTTTCCGCACTTGCTGGTCGTGATGCTTTGCCGCGAACGCGAATGCGTGATTGATGCGGTCCGAATAACCTCTCATGCCATCAAGCTACCGGCGCGGCGGGCATGGTGCGAGGTGCGCGTGGCAGTCATCTCGGTCCGACGCTTCGCGCGATGATGATGATGAAGTAGAGGTCGAGCGTCAGCAGTCCCAACCCTTGGATGACGATGCCGATACCGGCGCCGACCGCGCCGAGCCGTCGGGCGAATTTCCATCCACAGATGGCAATCGCGGCGCCGACACCGATCAACCCAATGTCCAGCCCGCTGTAGAGCCAGATTTGATTGGCGAGTCGCGCGACACTACCGACATCGCGCTCGGCCAGACCGTGTAGCGATATTGCGACGTAGATCAGCTCGAGCGTGCCCCACGCCGCGGTCTGCGCGGCAAAGTGGAGGAGCAGCGGCGAGCTGCCGCGGCCCCGACGAACGGTGAGCGCGGCGATGACGGCGGTGCCGGCGAGCACGCACAGCGCGCCCCACGCGCCAACGCGCAGAAAGTGCGCGCGCTCGGCGAGCAGGAACGTGTCACTCCACACGAGCGTTTTCCGTGAGCGCGCCCGCGGCTCGCTCCGTGCAAATACCGCTGGCTCGAACGCCGACGAACGCCGCCATAGCCCCCCGATCAGGCCGAACAAATTCATGTTTCCCGCCGTGGACGTCACACCATACGGATTGCACGTCCCATCGGCCAACGTGTATCTCGACGCGCGCACCGCGCCCGGTGCAGTGTTCGTCTCGCACGCGCACGCGGACCACTGCACCGAGGCTGCACACATCATCTGCACGCCCGAGACGGCGGCACTGCATCAGGCGCGGCGCGGGGCTCGTGAGGCCATCACCATCCCGCTCGGGCAGTCGCGTCACGTTGGCAATGCCGAGCTGACCATGCACTCCGCCGCGCACGCATTGGGGTCGGCCATGCTGAGCGCACGCACGGCCGACGGCGTCGTGGCGTATACGGGGGATTATAAGCTGCGCCCCAACCCCTTCGCGCCGGCGCCGCACATTCCGCGATGCGACACGCTGGTGATGGAGTGCACCTTTGGCGAACCCCGCTATCGTTTTCCGCCCGACGATGAGCTGCTGGCCCAGCTGTTCGCCTTCATCGACAATGCGTTCTCCCATGGCGCGACACCCGTCGTGTTGGCGTACGCGCTGGGCAAGGGACAGGAAGCACTCTACCACCTCACCTCGCACGGCTACGATGTGATGCTGCACGGGGCCATCGCGCGGATGTGCCAGCTCCACGTCGAGCTCGGCTTTCCCTTTCCGGGGCCTGGAACCTGGACGCGTTACCGCCGCGGCGAAGTAGGACGGCGTGTGCTGCTCACCACGCCCTCCACGCGAAAGACGCCGATGGTCACCAACCTGGAGCCGCGGCGCATCGTCTATCTCACCGGATGGGCGTATCACCCCGGCGCGCACAACATGTACAAGGATTGCGACTTGGTGCTGCCACTCTCCGACCACGCCGACTTCGATGAGCTGGTGCGCACAGCCGATGAGAGTGGCGCGCGGAAGATCTACACGGTGCACGGCGCTCCGAAATTCGCGGCATATCTCCGCACACTCGGCATGGACGCCGAGCATCTCATCGCGCATCCGCAGGAGTGCGACGATCAGTTGGAGATGCTGTGAGCTCCACCGAGGCGATCGACAGCTTCCAGGCGTGGGCGTTGCGCGCCGCGGGTATTCGCGGGACGACCAAGCGGCTCGAGAAGAGCGCCATTCTCGCACCGTATCTGACCGAGCTCGACGAGCATACGCTTGCCATCGCCGCGCGTTTTTTCTCCGGCGTCGTGTTTCCACGACACGACGCGCGGACGACGCAGGTGGGTGGGTCGATTCTCGTGGCCGCGGTCGCCGCGGTGTCCGGCGCCAGCGATGAGGTCATCTCCGAACGCTACACACATCACGGTGATTTCGGCGACGTCACTTTGGATGTGCTCGCCGGCCGAGAGCCAAGTGCGCTGACGCTGGTCGAGATGGAATCGTTCTTCGCGTCGCTCGCCGGCGCGCAGGGATCGAACACGCGGCGCGCGCTCGTGACGGAAATGTTCGCCAAAGTTGGCGCGCTCGAGGGCGCGTATCTCGTCAAACTGCTCGGCGGCGAGCTGCGCATCGGGTTGAAGGAAGCGCAGGTGGAGGAGGCGATCGCCATCGCGTTCGGCGCTCCGCTGAACGGCGTTAGACGAGCCAACCTGCTGCGCGGCGACGTCGGTGAGGTGGCGCAGTACGCGAAGCGCGGCATGCTCGACAGCGCGCAGCTCGCGCTGTTCCATCCCATCGGTTTCATGCTCGCACAGCCGCTGGCCACGCCGGCCGACATCGTCGCCGCGCTGCCGGCGCCCTTCGCGGTCGAGGACAAGTACGACGGGATTCGCGCACAAGCGCACGTCGGCATCGACGAGAACGGAGCGCCGCGTGTCGCGCTCTTCTCGCGCACGCTCGACGACATCACGCGTGGATATCCCGATGTCGCCGCCGCGCTCGCGTTCCTGCCCGCTGGTCTGGTGCTCGACGGTGAGCTGCTGGCGTACGATTCGACGCAGCCGGAGCGTGCGCTTCCCTTCAAGTCGCTGCAGTCGCGGCTCGGACGCAAGTCGCCGAGCGCGGCGCTGCAGGCCGAGGTTCCGGCGACCTTCGTAGCCTACGATGTGATCGCCGCCGAGAGCGCACTGGTGGTCGATGAATCCTACACTGACCGGCGTGCGCGCCTCGAGCGAATCGCTTGGCCTGGACTCGCCGCTAGACTCGCGCCGATGCGGCTGGTGAGCGGCGAAGCCGAGGTCGAAAGCGCGTTCGTCGCGGCACGGGCGCGGGGCAATGAGGGGATCATCGCGAAAGATCCAGCGTCCGTGTATGCGCCGGGCCGTCGCGGCAAGACGTGGATCAAGCTGAAGCGTCCACTGGCGACGCTCGATGTGGTGGTGACCGGCGTCGAGCGCGGCCACGGCAAGCGCCGAAGCGTGCTCAGCGACTACACCTTCGCCGTGCGCGTCTCCGAGAGCGACGACACGCTGCTCAACGTCGGCAAAGCGTACAACGGGCTCACCGATGTCGAGATCGCGGAGCTGACGGAGCGGTTCAAGGCCATCACCGTCGAGCAGTTCGGCCGGTTTCACAAGGTGAAGCCCGAGGTCGTGCTCGAGGTCACCTTCGACATCGTGCAGGCATCGAAGCGGCACAAGGCGGGATACGCGTTGCGCTTTCCGCGCATCGTGCGCGTGCGCGACGACAAGCCGGTGGCGGAGATCGACACCCTCGCCCGGGTGCGCGAGCTAGCGGGCGAGGCGAGCGCCTGAGCTCTCCCGCGGAGGTAACCGACGCGCTCGGCTTGCTCGCGCCACCGGTGCGCGAGTGGGTGCGCGCGACATTCGGCGAGCTCACCCCACCGCAGGTCGCGGCGATTCCGGCCGTGCACGCCGGCCGGCACGTACTCGTGTCGGCGCCGACGGGAACGGGAAAGACACTGGCGTCCTTTCTCGCCGTGTTGTCCGAATTGATCGCCGATCATCAACGCGGCGACCTCCGCGATGGTATTCACGCGGTCTACATCTCGCCGCTGCGGGCGCTCGGCTACGACGTGCAGCGGAATCTCGAGCGGCCGTTGGCGGAGATCTGCGCGTCCCATCTGCCAGGGCACGTCGCCGGCGACGTGCCGGTGCGAGTCGCCAGCCGCACGGGCGACACATCGCCCGCGGACCGGCGAAAGCTCGTGAACAAGCCACCGCACATTCTCGTGACGACGCCGGAATCATTGGCGATTCTGCTGTCGACGCCGAGCATGCGCCCGAAGTTCGGCGGCGTGCGTTGGGTGGTCGTCGATGAGGTGCACGCGATGGCGGGGAACAAGCGGGGGGTGCATCTCGCGCTGTCGCTCGAGCGGTTGGCGCACGCGGCGGGTCGCGATCCGGTGCGCGTCGGCCTGTCGGCGACCGTATCGCCACTCGACGCAGTGGCGCGCTGGCTCGTGGGATCGCAGCGCGAGGCCGACATCATTTCCTGGACGATGCCGCGCGACGCCGTCTACTCGCTCGGCTCCGTGCTGACGGGACAGGTCGTGCCGAATCCGTCGACCGTACAGCGTGGCGTGGCGACGGCCGTCGCGGCGCGCGTCGACAAACATCGCACGACGTTGGTGTTCACCAACACGCGCGGGGCGGCCGAGCGGCTGGCGCACCGCCTCAAGGAGCGCTTTGGTGATGATGCGGTCGCCGCGCACCATTCGTCGCTGGCGCGCGAGGAGCGATTCAGCGTCGAGAGCAGATTGCGCGAGGGTGCGCTGCGCGCGGTGGTGACATCGACGTCGCTGGAATTGGGGATCGACATCGGCACCGTCGATGAGACCGTGCTCGTCGGCTCTCCGCGCGACGTGACGCGGGCGCTGCAGCGCGTGGGCCGATCGGGCCATCGCATCGATCGGCATCCCGCGGGGCACTTTATCGCCACCGGCGCCGACGATTTGATCGAGTGCGCCGCGGTGGCCGAGCGATGTCGGGCCGGCGCGCTGGATCCGGTCACGCCACCGCGGGCTCCGCTCGACGTGCTCGCGCAGCAGCTCGTTGGGATGAGTGTCGAGGGTGATTGGCGCGATGTTGAGGCGTTTGCGCTCGTGCGACGCGCCGCACCATACGCGAAGCTCGCGCGCCGCGACTTCGACGCGGTGCTGGACTATCTCTCCGAGGCGAGTGAGGCGATGGAGGAGCGGCGCGTCTACGCTAAAATCGAGCGCGAGGGACGCGGCGCCAACAAAGTATTTCGCGCGCGTGGTCGCGCGGTGGCGACGATTTACCATCAGAATGTCGGGACGATCGCCGGCGGTGCGTCGGTGCGTGTGAAGCCGCGCGGATCAGCGACGCCAATCGGTACCGTGGAAGAATCGTTTCTTGAATCGGTGAAGCCGGGCGACCGGTTTCTCCTGGGCGGACGCGTCTGGTCCTTCATGTACGCGCAGGGAATGACCGCCTTCGTCGCGCCCGCGACCGGGCGGCCGAGCGTGCCGAGATGGGCGTCGGAAATTCTGCCGGCGACGAGCGGCGTGGCGCGCGGCGTCGGCGAGATGCGCGCATGGATGCGTGATGCTCTCCGCGCCGGTGGCGAGAGCGCTTTGGCCGATCAGATCGCCACGCGCTTTGGTGTGAGCGAGCGCGACGCGGCGGCGCTGGCGAGCTATGCGGCCGCGCAGGATGTGCTCTCACCGATTCCGAGTCCGGACGAGATTCTCATCGAGCGATGGACCGACACGGAAGACGAACGGCTCGTCGTGCACGCGGTGACGGCGCCGCTCGGCCGGCGCGCGAACGAGGCGCTCGCCCGCGCCATCGCATATCGGCTGGGGCGCGGCAACGCCGGTCTCTTGGTCGACGATCAGTCGTTCGCGCTACGCACGCCAAAGCGCGCCGCGTGGCAGGAGGAGCATCTGGCCGGCTTGTTCAATCCTTCGGGACTCGCCGTCGATGTCGCCCGCGCCGTAGCGCGCAGCGACCTGTGGGGACGACGCTTTCGGCAGGTCGCATCCATCGGCCTGATGCTGGTGAAGAACTATCGCGGACACTCGAAGTTCGTCGGGGGCATGCAGCTGAATGCGCGACGCATCTGGAGCGTGCTCGAGCGGGAGCGTCCGGATTTTCCGCTGGTGCGCGAGACGTATCGCACCGTGCTGGAGGACGATCTCGACGTGGCAACGGCCGAGGCATGGCTGCGTGAGGGGCGCGGCCAGATCACGCTCCGCGATGTCGCGTCCGTTCCGCCATTTCAGTTTCGTCTGGTCGCCGCGGGAACGACGGACGCGATGCTGCTCGAGGAACGCGACGCGTTCGTGCGCCGGCTGTGGGAGCGGGCGCAAGCGCTCGCCACCGCTGAGGCATGATGGACGGACTCTTTCCGCTCTCACCGGAGATCTCGCTCGCGCCCGGCGGTGCCGCGTGGATTGCCTCGCAGGCCACCGCTGTCATCGCCGATGTCCACCTCGGCTACGCGCGCGCGGCCAGACGCCGCGGCGGTTATTTGCCGACGGTCGAGCATCCAGAGGAGATCGCGGCGCGCGTCGTCGCAATGTGTCTCGCGCTTGGCGCCACGCGACTCGTCATCGCCGGCGACCTGCGCCATTCAACGCGCGACGCGGACAAACTGGAGCTGGACGACGTTGCCGCGTTTCGCGCGCAGCTGTTAAAGGATGGCGCGCTCGAGCGCGTCGACCTCGTCGCCGGCAATCACGATCGCGGCGATGCCAGTGCAGTGGCGCGCATCGACGTCGACGGCGTAGAGATCGTGCACGAACCACCAGCCGAGTTGCCGGATCGATGGACGATCTGCGGCCATCTACATCCGTCGACGACGTTGCGCGACGAGACCGGCGCCGGCATGCGCGTGCCCTGCGCACTCGTCGCCCAGCGCCTGATCGTACTCCCCGCGTTCAGCGAATGGTCAGGCGGCACGAGCGCGTCTCGCCTCGTGCGGTCGCTACCGCCCGCAGATTGGCGACAGCTCGCGATGACTCATGACCGGATATTTCAGATCTAGCCTCGCCCTACCTAGCCCCTGCCCCCTACCCTCTGTCACCGGCCACTCGACGCTCGACTCTACGAACCCCCGGCGTCTGCCGATGCACCGGATCGTCGGCGTCCCAGAGTACAACCCCGCGTACGGGAATGCCGCGCTCGTAGAACGCGTCCGCCATCGCGCGCAGCTCGGC
>JALZAE010000043.1 GCA_030948535.1 Gemmatimonadota bacterium
GGTTAGGGCTGGCTGAGATGTTTGGGCTAACCACACCCCACACCCTACACCCGCTACATGCGATCCGGTGCGGTGATGCCCAAGATCGCTAGTCCGTTCCGCAGCACAATCTGCGCGGCGCGGGCGAGGGCGAGGCGGGCGCGGGTGATCTCGTCGGGCTCGTTGAGGACGTGATGCTTGTGGTACCAGGTGTGAACCAGTCGGGCCATCGAGAGGAGGTAGCTCGCGACGCGGTGCGGCTCCAGGGCTTCGGCCGCGCCCTCGATCATCGCCGGAAAGTCGAGCAATGCCTTCACCAAGTCCTGCTCCTCGGGCTCGGCCAACTTGCTGTAGTCGACATCGGCGCCCGACACCGACTGCACATCGACTTCGCCGACACGGAAGATGCCGCTCATGCGCGCGTGCGCCATTTGGATGTAGTAGACTGGATTCTCTTCCGACTGCGACCGGGCAAGATCGACGTCGAACACGAGCTGCGAATCGCCTTTGCGCATGAGAAAGAAATAGCGCACGGCGTCGCGTCCGACCCAATCGATCAGATCGCGCACCGTGACGTACGACCCGGCGCGCTTCGAGATCTTCACCTCTTCACCGCCGCGGGTGACGGTGACGAGTTGATGTAGCACGTACTCGGGATAGCCCATCGGAATGCCGGCGCCGAGCGCCTGCAGTCCGGCGCGCACGCGGACGACGGTGCTGTGATGGTCGGCGCCCTGCACGTTGATCGCGCGCGTGAAGCCGCGCTCCCACTTCGTGATGTGATACGCGACGTCCGGCACGAAGTACGTGAAGGTGCCATCGCGCTTCCGCATCACACGATCCTTGTCGTCGCCGAAATCGGTGGTGCGCAGCCAGAGCGCGCCGTCATCCTCGAACGTGTGGCCGGCGGCGATCAGCGCCTTCACGGTCTTGTCGACCTGACCCTCGGTGTAGAGCGCGCTCTCGAGAAAGTAGGTGTCGAACTTCACACCGAAGGCGATCAAATCGAGATCTTGCTCCTTCCGTAGCTCCTGCACCGCGAAGCGCGTCACGTCGTCGATCGCTGCGCCCGTCGGATCGCCGGCATGCTGCGCCTTGTATCGGTCGGCGATGTCGTTGATGTACTCACCGTGGTAACCGCCGCCGGGCACCTCGGTGCCGCGCAGCCGCGCCTGCACGCTCGCCGCCAGATTGCCGATCTGTACGCCGCCATCGTTGTAGTAGAACTCGCGATCGACCTTCCACCCGGTGCTCCCGAGGAGCGATGAGATCGCGTCGCCGAGTGCCGCCTGACGACCATGGCCGACGTGCAGCGGTCCCGTGGGATTCGCCGACACGAACTCGATGTTGACCGGCGCGCCCTTCCCCGTCTCCGAGCGCCCGAATCGCTCGCCCGCCGCGATGACGTCCGCGATGCCCCGGGCGTTGGCGGCGGGATCGAGACGAAAATTGATGAAGCCCGGCCCGGCGATTTCGACGCCGGCGACGCCCGCCGCGCCTTTGTCGAACGCCGCGACGAGAGCCTCGGCGATCTCGCGCGGCTTCTTCTTTAGCGGACGCGCGAGCATCATCGCCATGTTCGTGGCCCAGTCGCCATGCGCGGCGTCGCGCGGACGCTCGATCACCGGATCCATCGGGTCGGGCGCGCCCAACGAGCGCGCCGCCCGAATCAGCTCGGCGCGAATCAGTTCGTTCGGAGTCATTCGCCTCTATCGGAGCGCTTCGGCGGAGCGGGCTTGCTCTCCGGGCTCTTTGCAGGCGCAGGCTTCTCGCTCGCCTTCGACTCCGATGATGACGACGACGAGGAGCCGCCGGACGATGAGCCCGACGATGAGCCCGACGATGAGCCCGACGACGAGCCTGACGACGAGCCTGACGACGAGCCGGAGTCGGAGGATGACGGCGCGCTCGATGCCGCATCCGACTTCGCGCCCTCACCGCCGGACGACGACCCGCCGCCGTCGCCCTGCGATGACGAGGAGCCCGCACCAGACGCCGACGTCGGCTGCGCCTTCTTCCCGTCCTTGCCGTAATCGGTGATGTAGAATCCCGAGCCTTTGAAGATCAGGCCGGCGCCGAGCGACATCTGCCGCTCGGCGATCGCTCCACACGTCGGGCACGGAAGCGTGGCCACGCCATCACTGATTTTGCGGTAGAAGCGCTCGAACTTGTGCCCCGTGGGGCACACGAACTCGTACGTCGGCATGTCGGGGCGGAAAGAGGCGAAGAGACCTGGTAAGCTATGAACGCTGAAGAGTGCGTTCAAGCGCACGACGCGCTCTCTCTCGCGCTACTCCGTCGTCATCCAGGGCGATACCGCCCCCAACGATCAGCCAACACCTCATCGATCTCGCCGACGCTGGCGCGCGCGCGAACGGCATCGATGATCAACGGCATCAGGGGTACGCGCGCGATACTGCCGACGTACGTCACCGCGGCGGCGCCAAGTGCCTCGAGCGCGGCACGGACGCGTGCGTCATCGCGATCGTGCTTCACCGTGGCGAGCCGCAGCACCTGCTCGCGCTCGAGCTGTGAGTAGTCGGGCGCGGCAATGATCGGCGGCTCGCGTCCATCCTCGAAGCGGTTGACACCGACGACGACGCGCTCGCCACGCTCGACCTCGAGCTGCTGCTCGTACGCGCTCTTGGCGATCTCGTCCTGAAAGAATCCGCCGGCGATGGCGCGCACCGCGCCGCCGAGCGCGTCCACACGAGCGAGCAGATCCATCACGCGTGATTCGATCTCATCGGTGAGATGCTCGACGAAATAGCTTCCGCCAAGCGGATCCGCCGTCGCGGTGACGCCACTCTCGTATCCGATGATCTGTTGGGTCCGCAGCGCCAGCGTCGCCGCTTCGGCCGTCGGCAACGCGAGCGCTTCATCGTAGCCGTTGGTGTGCAGCGACTGCGTGCCGCCGAGCACCGCGGCGAGCGCCTGCATCGCCACGCGCACCACGTTGTTGAGCGGTTGCTGCGCCGTGAGCGTGACGCCCCCCGTCTGCGTGT
Source organism: Gemmatimonadota bacterium (assembly GCA_030948535.1). Lineage (GTDB taxonomy): Bacteria > Gemmatimonadota > Gemmatimonadetes > Gemmatimonadales > Gemmatimonadaceae > JALZAE01. Next base: position 2,985 of record JALZAE010000043.1, read on the forward strand.
GGAAGCGCAACCGGCAGCTCGGCTCGGCCGCCTTGAAGCGATCGCGCATGACGCGCGCGTAGATGCGCCGCGCCGCGCGGAACTTCGCGACCTCCTCGAACAAATCGTTGTGTGCCGCGAAGAAGAAGGACAGGCGCGGCGCGAAGGTGTCGATCGCCAGTCCTGTCGCGAGCGCACGCTCGACGTACTCGATCGTGTTCGCGAAGGTGAAGGCGAGCTCCTGCACCGCCGTCGACCCCGCTTCGCGAATGTGGTAGCCCGAGATCGAGATCGGGTTCCAGTTCGGCACTTCAGTCGCGCAGAATCGGAACATCTCGGCCACCAGCGCGAGACTTGGTTCGGGCGGATAGATGTAGGTGCCGCGGGCGATGTACTCCTTGAGGATGTCGTTCTGCACCGTGCCGCTGATCTTCGTGCGATCGATGCCGCGCTCTTCGGCGACGACGATGTACATCGCCAGCAGCGTCGCCGCGGTGGCGTTGATCGTCATCGACGTCGACACGCTCTCCAATGGGAGATCGGCGAGCAGCGCGTGCATGTCTTCGACGGTGTCGATCGCCACACCGACGCGGCCGACCTCGCCGAGCGCGCGCGGCGAATCGGAATCGATCCCCATCTGCGTCGGGAGATCGAACGCGACCGACAGGCCGGTCTGCCCCGCGGCGAGCAGATGCCGGAAGCGCGCGTTCGTCTCGGCCGCTGTGCCGAATCCCGCATACTGCCGCATGGTCCAGAGCCGGGTGCGGTACATCGTCCGCTGCACACCACGCGTGAACGGAAAAGTGCCTGGCTCGCCCAACTGTTGACCGTAGTCGAGCTCTCGATCGCGCGGTCCGTACACCGGCGCGATCGGAACTCCACTCGGCGATCTCTTGTCGTCGATCATCAATGACCAGCCGTGACTCGTGAGCGCGGGCACGAAGGTGGGCTGCCGCGGGAGCTTTCAAAAGAAAACAAAAGCGAGGATAACAATAGGGGCGGCGCCGAGGTTGCTGCGGCGCGCGATGATCGCGTTAGGCGAGATGCCGGAACGCGCTCTCCAATTGATCGTGCAGTCCGTCCCCTGTGCCGTTGAGCATCTGGTACTGGGAGAGCAGCATGCGCATGCCATGCGTGAGGTGCGCATTCTCGAGCGCGACGCTGATGATCGGCTTGCCGAGACTGTCGGCGAATTTCACTTCGCGACGCACGTATTTGCTCGCGACGGCGGACTGGCTGACGAACAGCAGCAGCACGCGGCAGCGCGCGATGCGTTCTTCGATCATCGCGTCCCATTCGGCACCGCCGGGAATGCCGGAGTCGTACCAGATCCGCTGCCCCCGCTCACCAAGCTCGGCCATCACGGGCGCGATGCGCGGAATGTCGTCGTGCTTATAGCTGATGAAGATGAAGTCGTGCGCCCCGGCATACGCGACCGGTAGCGGCGGCAGGCCGGGGGGCGGCGTCCAGACGAGTGGCGCCGGCGCCTCGCCCCCCGTCGGATCGAGTGGGACGCGCCCGGCGAAACGTGCGGCGATGTCGTTCGACGGACGCGTGCCGAGGAGAGCGTTCCCTTCGGTGTCGTCGACGGCGCTGGCGCAGAGCTCGTCGAGCGGAAGCTCCGACGGTGCCGGCGACGAAGATGGCGCGTCAAACCAGTCGGAGTATCCGTGATCGATGAACTCGAAGTGCGGCGCGTCGAACCCGAATTCGCCAAAGCCGCGCAAGAAGTGGCGACGCATCGCTTCGCTCAGCCACGTCGCCGCATCCGATGTGTCGACGGCGATGAGCTCTTCGCACACGGCGGTCGCGCTGGGGAGGTGGGTCGCGAGGCGCGACTGCAGCAACGGGAGCGCGGCTGGCACGCCGGCGAGGTCGCGCACGCGCAGCGCGTTCTTGCGCGCGTCGCCAACTCGATCCGCGGTGATCGTACCGCGACTCACGTTCACCTGGTACGTCAGGCGAAAGCCGAGCGTGTCCGCCTCGGCAATGAGGTCGTCGAGAAACGGAGCGATGCGGAAATCGCTCGCGAACCAGACGCCGCCGCGGCGAAAGCCGGCCGCGCGCGCGCGGCATTGCAGGGGCGGTACGTCGTCAACGATGGCGTCGTACTCCTCTCGGGTCGCGGGTAACCGCGTCGAGCCATCAGCCGTCAGATCGAGCCGTGTGAACGACGCGAGGTACCGGCGCAGCCCGGCCTCACGCGCCGCTGGTGAGGAGACGAGGTGCACACGATCGAGCAGGCCGCCGGCGGTGAGCGACACTCGCAGCGCGACGTCACCGGCGACGGCGCCCGCCGTGGCGACGATGCGCTCGTACTGCGCCCACCACGCCTCGCGAACCGCATCCGTCGTCGGGGGGAGACACCGGAGCTCGAGCGCACCTTGGCGAATCGAGCCGCCGGTGGCCACATCGAACGACGCGAGGTACACCGGGCGTCAGCCCGTGCGCTGCAGCTTGCGGCCGAGCGTACGGGCGACGTTACGCACGCCACTCGCACCCGCGTCCTCGGGCGGCTCATCCTTCGTCAGGCCCTGCCGCTCGCCGCGCAAAATGTGAAAATCGACTTCTTGATCGATCTTCCGTTCTTCCATGAGGCGTTTGATCAGCTGCACCAGCTTGGCGTGCGTCCACTCGATGAGTGTGCTGAGGTCAGTGACGTCGAACTGCGACAGCTGTTGCCATCCGGGAACGACCGTGTTCACGGCCGTGAGCCGCTCCGTCTGCGTATCGACCCCTTTCTGCAGCGTGCGCTCCACCCACTGCCCGCTGTTGAGGTGCGCGTCCCAGCCGATGTACAGCTCCTTGTCGTACGGCTGAATCTGGCAAAAGAGAATGCCGCGCCCGAGCGTGATCACGATTTGTTCGCGCTCGATTTTTCCGTCGAGCCCGAAAGACCAGACACGCTCGACGCGCGACGCGAATCCGTCCGTCGGCGGATGCTTGAGCACTTCCATGAATCGGACGAGGAGTAGCTCGCTGTCGGCGCCGAGTCCGGAGATGACCGTCTGCCACGAATCGACGCGGTGCAGGTTGCGCGGCTCCGTCTCCGGTTTCCCCGAGCTGCGCACGACGACGCCGCGGCGCTTGAGGAGCGCGATCGCGACGCCGCCGCCGACAACGAGCAGCAGGCCGAATCCGCGATACGTGATCAGAAAGAAGCCGACCACGATCGCCATGAGCGCGATGCGCTCGGACCAATCGATGCGCAGCGCGGTAACGCGGTTCACCGGCTTCCAGACTTGCCATGGGACGCGCCGCAGCTCGAGCGCGTCGAACGACGGCATCGGCGCGCGGCGCAGCATGTAGCGGACAAGCTGCGCCGCGTGGGCGGCGTCGAACTGTCGCAGCGGCGGAAAGAGCTTGGCGGGTTGCCCGCGGTCCGTGAGCTCGAGCTGGTACTCGAACTCGAACTCGTGAAATTCCTTGGGAACGATCGTGATGATGGCCGCGCCGCGCTCGGTGATCAGCCGGTCCTCGCGCGGCACCCAGCACTCGAACTTCACCCACGTCGGCTGGAGGTATGGCGGCGACTGGATGACGAGCGCGTCGAATCCTTCGGCGGCGCAGGCGCGCTGCACTGCCCCGTATAGCTCGTCGCGCGCGCGTTCCGCACGAGCCCAGATGCTGTCCGCGCGGCGCAGGAGGGCGGGTTGTGCCTGCACCAAACGCGCACCGTCCGCGCCGGTCGATGGGCGTGTCGCGGGAAGGTCGACCGGCAGCTGCTCAACGCTAGGAGAATCCATGGCTGCTGCCGGTCCGGTTTGAGATGGCGATCTCGGCCTGTGCGAAAGAGCGAGGCTCGACGCCCTCAGCTGCCAACGCCCGCCAGCGCCGAGCCCAACATCGACGACGCGACGTCGACTTCCGACTTCGAGCCAATGAAGAGCGGCGTCCGCTGATGCAGCTCCGTGGGCGCGAGATCCAGAATGCGCTGGGTGCCGTCGGTCGCGGCGCCCCCGGCCTGTTCCACGACGAACGCCAACGGGTTCGCCTCGTACAACAGCCGCAGCTTGCCGGTCGGCCGCTTGCGGTTGGCGGGATAGGCAAAGATGCCGCCGCCCAGAAGATTGCGATGGAAATCGGCGACGAGCGATCCGACGTAGCGGACGCTGAGCGCTTTGCGTTGGCCGTCGAGACCGCGGAAGCGGCGCATCAGCCCGCGCACGTTCTCCTCCCAATCCTGTTCGTACGAATCGTTCACCGAGAGATAGCGGCCAGCCTCGGGAATCCGAATGTTCGGATGCGAGAGGAGGAACTCGCCGATGCTTGGATCGAGGGTGAAGCCGTGGGCGCCCTGTCCCGTCGTGTACACCAGCATCGTGCTCGAGCCGTAGATCACGTAGCCCGCGGCGACTTGCCGGCGGCCCGGCTGCAGCAGATCTTCCATCTCACCGCGCGCGCCGCGCGTGATCTTGCGCACGACGGAGAAGATGGTGCCGACGGGCACGTTGACGTCGATGTTGGACGAGCCGTCGAGTGGATCGAACAGCAACAGATACTTCCCGTTCTTGAAGCCCTCGGGGATCGGAATGATCCCGGGCTCCTCCTCGGACGCCAGACCGCAGAGCCGGCCTCCGTGGTCCATCGCCTTGATGATGATCTCGTTCGCCAGCACATCGAGCTTCTGCTGGATCTCGCCCTGCACGTTCTCGTCGTGCGTGGCGCCGAGGATGTCGGCGAGTCCCGCGCTGCGCACCTTGCTGGCGATCATCTTCGCCGCGAGCGCCACATCGTAGAGGATGCCGGACAGCTCGCCGGTCGCCTCGGGATGCTGGCGCTCCTGCTCGATGATGAATCGCTCGATGGTGACGACCGATGTCGGGGTGTGTTGAACCACGATTACGGAGCTCCTCGCCTCTGGTCGTCGCCGCGCAGACGCCGGTCAGCGTACGCGCGCGCATCGACCTCGAATCGGTTGCGGTGATATCCCCGGCGCACGCTCTCCACGAGATAGCGAACGGGAAACGACCAGTCGGCACCAAACTGCTGCACGTGCCTCGCTTCGTGCAAGAGTAGCTCCGGCGATATCGGCTCGCTCGCGCCGAGAAACACGGTATTCCAGAGCGTGATGGCGGCGACGCTTCGTTCGCCCAAGAACCATCCGGCAATCCGTGGAGGAAGACCGCCCCGCCGGAGATCGATGTCGGCGAGCTCAGGATATCGATCGCTGAGCGCGTTCGGCATCTCCTCTTCCGATCCACCAAGAAAACGAAACAGTGGCGTCTCCTTTGAAACGTCAACAGCTCATCGCAGATTTCGCAGACTGCGCAGACCGCGCAGACCGCTACGACCAAATGGACCCGTCTGCGCGACGTCATCGCGGTGCCCCAACTTTCCACCACTCGCCACGCACGCCCACCGAGATCGATTCGCCGTTCGTGCGGACGACGATCGTGCCGAGGAGATCGGTTCGAAAGAGCGCCGCGCCGGCGTCGGCCAGCGCCCGCATCGTCGCGGCGTTCGGATGTCCATACGTGTTCCCAACGCCGACGGAGACCAGCGCCACCGACGGATGCACGGCGCGCACCAGAGCGGCGCTCGAGCTCGTCTTGCTCCCGTGGTGACCGACCTTGAGCACGTCGGCGCGCAGCGCGAGCGAGTCGTGCGCGACGAGCCACGCCTCTTCCCCGAGCTCCGCATCTCCCATCAACAGAAAGCGGACGCCGCCGTAGCGCGCCATCACGATCACGCTTGACTCATTCGGATTTTCCTGCCTCGCCTGCCACGCCGAATCCGGGGCGAGAGCGGTGACGTGCACGGAGTCGATCGTGGTCGAATCGCCGGGACGAACGCGATGCCATCGCGTGCCCGATTCCGCCGCGCCATCGAGCGATGCCTGGTAGGCGGGCTCCGCCAGCAGAAATCCGGAATCCCAGAATAGACGTGGACGCAGCGCCCGGACGGTGCTCGCCGCGCCACCGACGTGATCCGCGTGCGGATGGGAGAGCACGAACAGGTCGACCGGACCGCCAAGCCGGCGGAGATACGGCACGACCGCGCTCCGACCCGCGTCGCCGCCGCGCCACATGCGGCCGGCGTCTATCAGAATCCAGTGCCCGTGCGGGGTGCGCAGCGCAAGCGCGTCGCCCTGACCCACGTCGATGGCATGCAGCTCGACGCTGCCACTTCCGCTCGCAATCAGCGGCGACCACGCGGCAAGCGCGAGGGCCGCGCCGCAGCAGATGAGCGGCCGCGCTGGAAAGCGACTGATGCAGGCGGCGATGAGCGCGACCGTCGCGACTCCAGCCAGCGACGCGGCGGTGAGCGTGGGCGCGCACGTCACGGCGGCGTACGGCACCGATGTCGCCACGGCCGCGACGCGATCGAATGCCAGCAGCAGCGGATGTGTCGCCGCCGCGACGAATCGCGCGGCCGATGGAATTGGGGACAGAATCAAGGCGAGAAAGAGCGCCGGCTGCGCCAACGCGACGATCGGCGACGCGACAAGATTGGCCGCAGGCGCGATGAGGCTGATTCTCCCGAACGTCCACGCGACCAGTGGCCCGCTCACGAACGACGCCACAACCGATGTCAGTAGCGCGCTCGCGACCGGCCGCCGCCACCCCGACCACCTCGGCGCGACCCAACGCTTCGCCAGCGCGCCGCTGGCGACGAGCCCAGCCATGCCGAGCACGCTGAGCTGGTAGCCTACGTCGAGCACGACCGCGGGGGCTGCCAGTGGCACCGCCGCGCCGATCGCGAGTGCCGCCCACGGCGATGTTGGTCGCTCGAGAAGCCGCGAGAGCGCGACCGCCGCGAGCATGACGCCGGAGCGCAGCGCCGGAGGCGGAGCGCCGATGACCGCGATGTAGAAGGCCGTCACGATCACCGCGGCGATGAGTGCGCTCTTCGCCGGAAGACGCACGGCTCGAAACAACAGCTGAAGCGCCATCGCGATGATGCCGACGTGCAGTCCGGAGATCGACAGCATGTGGATGATCCCTGCGTTCGCGAAGCGATCGCGCATCGCCGAATCGATGTCTCGCTCATCGGCGATCAACAGCGCGCGAGCAAGTGGCGCGTCGCTGCCGAACGCGCTGTCGATGCGCGCGGCGGCCGCGCCCCGCATCGCGCGCAACCGATCACTCGGCTGGGGCGCGATCAAGAACGCATGCTTGATCAAGATGTTGCGGCGGCCCGGCAAGGCGGCGCCGGTAACGCGCGCCACCTCGCCCGCCGACGCTCCGCCGCGGGCCACCGCCAGCGCGACATCGACGATGCACCCATCGATGCTGGCCGCTCCACGCACAAAGCTTCCGGTCGCCGCTCGCTCGTCGAGGGTGACGTCCCACGCATGCCGCGCGAGTGCCGCGGTACGACACGCCTCGCTCGCCCGATCGTGGAGAAATGCCACGCCGGCGCCGGCCGCGACGAGCGCACCGAGCGCCGCGATCGTCGGGAATCGCCTAATGAGTGCCGCCACGGCCGTCACCACGGCGATGATCATTGCGGGTATGAAACCGCCGCCGAACCCCAAGAGGAGTCCGACGGCGTATGCGGCGACTGCGAATGCGATCAGAGGCATGGCGTCGGGCGTCAGGCGTTGGGCGTCGGGAACAGCTCGTCCGACGCCTGACGCCCGACGCCCGACGCCTACACCATCATCGGCAACGCCTCTCGCTTCGCGACCGGCGCGCCCGTGAACGTCGAGCCGGTGGTGCCAGTCAGCTCGACCGTGCAATAGCTGTTGATCATCGACGCGTCGCCCGGCACCAGCACCGTGCGGTGACGGCGCGTGCGACCCTGCAACAGTCCGCCCCGCTTCGACACCTTCTCGATCAACACTTCGTGCTTCGTTCCCAGCAACGACATGTTCGTGCGCCGCGAGCCCTCACGAACGGTCGCGATCAGTCGCTGCAGGCGGTCGCTCGCCACCTCGTCGGGTACGCTGAGCTCCGGCGGCATCCGCATCGCGGGCGTCCCATCGCGCGCCGAGAAGATGAACGTGTACGCATCGTCGAAGCCGATCTCCCGAACGGCGCTCAGCGTCTCCTCGAACTCCTCCTCCGTCTCGCCCGGAAATCCGACGATGATGTCCGTCGTCACCGACAACCCCGGTATCGCATTGCGCAGACGCTCCACGCACTCGAAGTACCCTTCGCGCGAATAGCGGCGCAGCATGCGCTTCAACGTGCGCGTCGATCCCGACTGCATCGGCAGATGCACGTGCTCGCACACTTCCGGCGTCGTCGCCATCGCGTCGATCACGCGATCGCTGAAGTCGTTCGGGTGCGGACTCGTGAAACGCAGTCGCCGAATCCCGTCGACCGCGCCGACCGCGCGCAGCAGCTGGCCGAACTCGTTCTCGCCGTCGAAGTACGAATTCACCGTCTGGCCGAGCAGCGTCACCTCGCTGATCCCGGCATCGGCGATGTCGCCCGCCTCGCGAACCACGTCGGCCAGTTTACGGCTGCGCTCGGGTCCGCGCGTCATCGGAACAATGCAGTAGGTGCATTTGTAATCGCAGCCGCGCTGCACCGGTATCCATGCGCGCGCGCCCTCGAACCGCGCGGCGCGGAAATCCTCATAGTGCTCCTCGAGATCGAAGTCGATCGAGGCGACCCGCCGGCCCTGCCGCGCGCCTTCGATCAGCGACGGCAGCGCGCGATAGCCATCGGGACCGATCACCAGCTGCACGTGCTTCGCCCGCTCCAGCAGCGCCGGGCCGAGTCGCTGCGCCATGCATCCGGTTACCCCGAGCACGGTGTCGGGCTTCATGTGCCGCTTGAGCTCGCCGATGCGGCCGATCACCCGCTGCTCGGCGTGGTCGCGGATCGCGCACGTGTTCACCAGAATCACGTCGGCGCCGTCCGGCGTGTCGACCGCCTCATAGCCGTATTCGGCGAGGCGGCCGTACATGAGCTCGGAGTCGCTGACATTCATCTGGCAGCCGTACGTCTCGATGTAGACGGTCGGCGGTACCGCGGCGGGCGCGTGGTCTTCCATGGCTGAAAGCTACCGCGAAACGCGTGCGCGACCAACATGTCGCCGTCCAGCGACAGCCGGCATGGCAAGCGCGTGCCGCGCGCAATCGCCGGCTCGGCGAGCCGCGGCGACAGAAAGTCTTCGCTCAATCCCTCGCGCTTCCCCGCATCGCCGATGACGATGACGTCCGCCTCACCGCCAGCTCGGCCAATCGCGTACGCTGCCGCCTTACGCGAACCGAGGGCTCGCAGCTCGCGCGCGCGTCGCGCGGCCACGTCGCCAGGGACCAGATCGCCGAGCCGCGGCGCGGCGGTGCCCGGCCGCTCCGAGAAGGTGAAGACGTGCAGGTAGCTAAAGGGCAATTGGTCGATGAGCGACAGGGTCGCCGCGTGATCCTCCTCGCTCTCGCCGGGAAATCCGGCGATCACGTCGGCCCCCAGTCCGAACACCGGGTGCGCCGCGATGATGCGCTCGATCGACTCGGCGTAGCTCCGCGCGGTGTACCAGTGCCGTCCCATTCGCTTGAGCACACGGTCGCTTCCCGATTGCAGCGGCGCGTGCAGATGCGGCGCCAGTGCGCACGGATCGCCGAAGAGCTCGCGGAGCCGGTCGTCGACTTCCGTCGCCTCGAGCGAGGAGAGACGAAAGCGCGTCGCCGGCAGCGCGCGCACCAACGTCGCGGCGAGCGCGCCCAGCGACGAGCCCGTGTCCGCGCCATAGCTGCCGATGTGGATGCCGGTCAACACGATCTCGGCGTGCGCGCCGGCGAGTCGCGACGCTTCCTCGACCAGCTCCTGCGCGCCGCGCGAGCGGTTTGCCCCGCGCGCCAACGTCGTCGCGCAGAAGGTGCAGTGTTCGTCGCAGCCATCCTGGATGCGAAGTAGCGCGCGCGTGCCCGTCTGCGCGGTCGCGCGAGCCGCGGCGTAGCTCGGCTCGATGCCTAACGAGTCCGCGAGGGCGTCGAGATCCGCGCCCTCGACGAGGTGGCGGACCGTCGGCAGCGCGCGCAGCTCGCGAGCGTGCGCCGCGGGCGCGCATCCCATCACGACCGTGGACAGCGCAGAATTCCGGCGCGCCGCGCGACGCAGATGTTGCCGGAGATCAGCCACGGCATCAGCGGTCACGGCGCAGGAGTTGAACACGGCGGTGTCGGCAAGCTCCGGCGTCGCAACGACCTCGTGCCCGGCCGCGCCAAGCATCGCTCGCACCGACTCGCTGTCGTAGTGATTCGCACGACAGCCAAAGGTCGCGAGATACACCTTCACGCCGACGTCGCGCCCTTTCGCGGACCGGGCGTCACCGGCAAGACGAAGTGGAACTGGCTGCCCTTGTTCTCTTCGCTGCGCACCCAGATGCGTCCACCGTGCGCGTCGACTGCGAGCTTGCAGAAAGCCAGGCCGAGTCCAGAGCTCCGCACGCGCGGCGTCTCCGGATTCTTGACGCGCTCGAACTTTCGAAAGATCAGCTCGTGGTACTCGGGTGGAATGCCGGGTCCGTTGTCGGCGACGGTGAAGAGCGCCCCACCGGACGCGTCCTTGCGCGCCGCGAGTACGAGCTCGGCGGGACGCGTCGTGTACGTCAGCGCATTCTGGATGAGATTGGCGAACACGCGCTTGACCAGCCCCTTGTCGGCGTGGAAGACCGGCGTATCCTCGGCGACGTCGACGCGCATCGTCCCACCCTCCTGCTGCAGCCGCACCGCCCACTCGTGCGCCACTTCGGCGATGAGTGCGCCAGGTGCGATCGCCTGCGTCACCAGCGCGATGTGCGTGTCCTCGATGCGCGCCACCTCGAGCAGATCCTCGATCAGGCCGAGCAGATCTTCGGCCTTCGCCTCGGCGTCGACGAGCGTCTGCTTGGCGACATCGGGCACTGTGCCGAAGTCGCCGTCGACGACCATCTCGAGCGATGCGATGACGGACGTCAGCGGAGTCTTGAGATCGTGCACGACCATCTTCATGAGATCGTCACGCACCTTCTCGAGCTCGCGCAACTTTCGGTAGCTGTCCTCGAGGGCGTCGGTCGCGAACTTGAGCTTGAGCAGGCTGCGGACTCGCGCGCTCAAAATCTGGCGGTTGTGCGGCTTGGTCAGGAAATCATCGCCGCCCGCCTCGATCGCTTTGACGCGATCGGTCGTGTCGTTGAGCGCGGTGACGAAGATGACGGGAATGCGCGCCGTGCGCGGGTCGCGCTTGATGCGGCGGCAGACCTCGAAGCCGGTCGAGCGATCATCCACGCCGAGCGAGCCCGCCGGCATCGACACGTCGAGAATGCACAGATCCGGCCGGCTGATGTTGCATGCATCGACGGCGCTCGGCCCATCGACGGCGGTCACGACGCGGTAGCCGAGCGCGGTGAGCTGATCGAACAGCAGCTCGACGTTCGCCGAAACGTCGTCGGCGACGAGGATCAGTGGCGACTGCGTCGTCGCACCCGACACCGCATCGCCAATCGTCGTCACGGCCTGACGAGAAAGCCGATACCGAGCACCCAGGCGTGCTCGCTCACGCCCGGGGTACCCGTGCGCGATGCGTGCTGAACCGAGATGTCCGCGGAGACGCGGCCGGTACCGAACGGCAATCCGAACCCCCCGCCGATGGAGGTCTCCTTCACTTCCTGCGTGCCGACCGCGAAGGGCAGCGTGCGCATGCGGACGCCCAGTCGCAACGGGAGCGCCGAACCAAAGAGCGTGACGCCACGCGTCTCGCCGCCGACGCCGATGTCCCAGCCGTCCACCGCGTTGACGTTCGTGGCGGCGAGACTGTGCAAGCTCGACCAGCCGTCCCACGCGGCGCGAATGCCGATGTTCGTGCCCGGAAGACCGGTGTAGAGAATCGAGCCCGCGTAGTGTTTCGGCACATCCGCGCGCGTGAGCACCGTATCGCCGCTGAACGACTTGATGGTTCCGCCAACGCGAGCCGACAGCGCGAGCGCGAACTGCCTCGTCGGCCGAACGTCGATGCCACCGCTGATCGAGTTGCCGGAGTAATCGATCTCGGACGCCTGGAAGAAGGGCGCGAAGGAGACGGGGTCGGCGTACCGGCGATTGATCTGCAATCGATTCCGCCCACTCAGCGCGTGGCCGGCAAGACCGATGCGGAAATTCGGATTAACGAGAAACGCGGCGCCAACGCGAATGTCGTTGATCGCGCCCGCGACGCCGAACGTCTCGGTGAAGGTCGCGGTGTCGCCGCCGATATTGGCGAGCGCCGTGCGCTGCGTGCGCCAGGTTCGATCCAGAAAGGTCGTAGTCGACACGCCGAAGACCCACCGCTCGCCCAAGGGCAGTCCGGCGGCCAGAAGCGGAAAGCGCACGGTCGTCGTCTTGTCCTGACCGCCAATGCTGTTGGTCGTGCGGTACTCGGGTTGGAACTGGAAGTACAATCCCGTCGCGCCCCACGACGCGAGCGCGGCATCATTGAGCGGCGACAGTGGATCGAACTCGCCGAGTGCCCCGCCGGTGCCGGCATTGCGCGCGCTGAGGCCGCCGGCCGGATAGCCGAAACCTTGCGTAGACACAGAGCCCTGCGCACCCGCGGACGCCGCGACCGCGAAGGGGAGAAGCACGGCGGCGATAAACGCCGCAAGATTGGCCTGCGAGCTAAGACGCATCACGGAAGTCCGAAGTTCACGCGCGGCACATACGTAATTCGCAGCCGCGGTCGACGCGCCGGTACCGACGCCTCGTTGGAGAAGAAGAGGATAGCCTGTGGAACCTGTCCTTCGACGTCGGACATCAGCACCAACGCACGCTGATCCTTTCCGGGGTGATCGGTGCGAAAGCGCACGATCAAGTTGACGACGTCGAGTGTGATCTCTCCCGATGCGGCTGGCCGAACGGCCCGCGTCGGCACCGGGAGAAGCAGCGGGTCGGCGAGCAACAGCGCCGCCTTGCCCGGCTCGACGCCCGTTCCGGCGATCACCACGCGCGGTGTGACCGTGACGTCATCCTGCGCGCTCGGGCCGGTGAATGGCGTTTGGGTGAGCAGCAGCACGGCGCGAACGACGGTCGTCGATTCGACGATTGCTGCCGGCACGTTGAAGCGGAGGTAGGCGCGCGCCCCCGGCATGCCTCCGACCGCCAGCAACGGCGCGGGGGTCACCGTCGCTTTGATGTTGACGAGATAGTCCGCCAGGTTTGGGACGAATCCGGTAAGCGCGCCCGGGGACGACGAGTGCGGTCCGAGCGTGAAGCTCGCCGTGTCCCGCGCCGTGGGCGTGTCGGCCGCCGTGGCGCCGCGGTAGAACAGACTCGGCGGCAAGGTGTTTTTGGAGCTGTAGATTTGCACGGATGCACTCGCCGCGCTGCGAATGCGAATGCCGATGCGGAGCCGGTCCAGCGGATCCTTCAGCTTTGCCAACAGGAACGCCTTCGGGATCGGGATTTTGAGCACCCGCGTGCTGTCGGGGTGCGAAACGGAATCCTTCGAGAAGCTGACGCTCGTGATGATTTTGGCGGGATTCTGCAGCAGCACGCGCACGGCGCCGGTGTCCAGATCAGCCGCCGGCGTCTCGACATCATAGAGATCGACCGTCACGCGGTCCGATGCGATCGCCTTCGCCGCGACGGTGAGCGTGAGTGCCGCCGAGTCGATCGCCACGATGTCGCGCGCCGCGGCGCCACCGGCGACCACGGGGAGCAGCCTCGGGATGGAATCGAAGCGCACCACGCCGCCCGTCTGCACGGAATCACCGCGCGCCATCACCGCGAGGTAGGCGTCCGATCCGAGAGACGGGAAACCGACGAGCGTACTATCGAGGTCGAGCGGAAAAATCGTCGTGTCCTTCGCGACGAGATTCTGCTCCGGACAGAGCGACGCGCAAGCGTGGCCGCTGGAGAGCTTCTCCGTGCACGACGCGACCACCAGCACACACGCGGCGAGCACCGCGACCGATGCGACCCAATTACGCAAACCGTACACTCCGTCTGGAAAGCCGAGAGATTGACGTACTGTGAACCGCCG
>JALZAE010000045.1 GCA_030948535.1 Gemmatimonadota bacterium
GCCTTCCGCAGATCGGCCCGCTCTGCCGGCCCGCCCACGATGGCGAGCAGCTGCAGCAGGTTGGTGCCCGGGTCGATTGGATGAATACCCGGCGTCTTTACTTCGCCGAGGACGGAAACCCGGATCAGCGGCTGCACCGAAAGATCGGGATCTACGATGCCGATCTTCACGAGCTCCTGCTTCAGTCGGTCTTTGATCTCCACCGGACTCAGTCCGCCGACCACGATGTCCCCCAACCCGGGAATTTGGGTAATGCCACGGCTGTCGATGAGAAAATCACCCGACATGTCCTTCTGCTGATACACGACGATGCGCAACACGTCGCCCGGCTTCACCGGCCCCACGTTGCGGATGACCGGCACCGTGACGGTGTCTTGCGCCCTCGCCGCGGCAGGAGCCGCAAGAGCGCCGGCGATGAGCGCCAGGCAAGCCGCGAGGCGCGCGCGGCTACGGAAAGCGGAAGCGATACGTGCCGTCAATGTGTACCCGCAAATACGTCCCGGCCTTGCTGGGATCGTTGTTGATGTTCGCGATGTGCGCCATCTCGGCGCTCACGGTTATAGGAACGATGGCATCCAGCCACTGCACGGACAGATCGCCGGCGACCGTGCGCTGCACGGCCGGCCGAAGTGCGTTCACAGACGGATACGAGGCACCACCCTGCCCCACGGCCGTTCCGCCGGGACGCTCGTCGATTCGCTGCGCGCCATTCCGCCGGAAGGACACACCCGCCGACATCAGAAACCGCTCGCTCGCCCAGAATTCGCCGCCGCCGCGAATCACGTCGGCATCGGGTCCGAGCTCCGAGCCGAGCGGCCGATCGTACGCTTGGTACGCCAGTGAATAGTACCGGCGCAGATAAGTGTAGCTGCTCAGCCGCTCGTATGTGAGCGAGACGGTCGACGGGAGCCCGACCGGAAGCGCGTAGTCTCCCCTGAACCGCCAGCCTAGCTGATCCTGTGTCACCTTGCGGTCTTTGGCGTCAATCTGAATGTCGTCGACCATGAGCTCGCCGGCGAGCGTCGCGCGGCCGAGATGCATGCGTGCCGCGCCGAACGCCGTAAGATTGTCGTCGTCCACTCCGGGGCCAGTGCGGCTCGTATCGTGCTCCGTCATCAAATAGAGCATGAGCGGATTGGCGAAGGCGAGATCGATGCCGCCACCACGCCGCGCGAGCACGGCAGTCTCCCCGAGTGTGAACTCGAACACCGGCGTCGGCTGGTACGTGATGGCGTGCGCCGCCAGCATGCGATGATAGCGCTGGGTGCCGACGCCCGGCGCCAGGTCATCGACGATCGGATCGAGGACGACATCGTTCAGATTCGCGAAGATCGCGCGCGCCTGCCACTTCGACCACCGCGCGTCGAGCATGATGCGGTCGAGCGCCGGGCCGTGAGCCGACAGCATCAGCGACTCATCGCCCTCACCCAGCCACGCCTCGCTGCCCCGGCCGACGTTGACCGTGAAGGGTCCGGCGCGCGCCGCGATGTAGGCCTCATCGAAATCGAGCACGCCTTTCGTCGAGCGAAACGTGCGCGCGCGAATCGCCGGGTCGTTACGAATGTTGCTCTGCGCGACGAGGTCGCTCACGGCCGCGATGTGCGGTCCTCCGCTCCAGGTCACGCGCCCGCGCGCGATCGCGACCGCCGTGGGATCTCCCAGCGCACTCTCTCGAACGTCTTGCCAGAGCGGCCGGAATTCACCGTTGCCCAGCGCCGTAGCGCGCACGGTGAGCGCGCCGCCGCCGCCCAGTCCTTCCGCCGTCTGCACGCTATCAGCGGCGGCACGATCGCCGGCGCCGAGTCGGGCGACGAGCGCATCGCGCAACGGACTCGCGCACGCCGAGTCGGCGAGTGCCGCGCCCAACGCCAGACGAATCGAGCGCAGCAGATAAGGACGGAACGGCGACACGTGCGCGGGCTGGCATCCCAATCGCGCCAGTCCGTCGAGTTGCACATAGGCCGGGTCCGACAGCGGTAGCGTCACGAGGGGATGCTGGGCACTCACACGGCCGGCAGCGGCGCCGGTGAACACCGCGGCGAGCAAGACAACCTGTGAGATCCTCACCCGGCCGACCGGCTCCTTACGCGCGGCTCGCCCACCTGCGCGCGATCGCGCAAGCCGGCGAGGAGGGACGCCTGCGGAACGAATTCCGGCACCATCTCCTGGAGACGCCGGAGCACCGCGCGATCGTCGTGCTGGCCCACGGCTTCGCGCAGCAACTCGAGCCCGCGCTCGAGCGAGCCGGGCGCCTCTGTGCGCACGACGCGGATCTTCTCGAAGCGCGTCGGCATGGTCTCCTCGGTCAAGTTCGTGAGCTGCTCGTGCAGCTTCTCTCCCGGCCGGAGTCCCGTGAACACGATGGAGATGTCGACGTCAGGCTCGAAGCCGGATAGTCGAATGAGGTTCCGCGCGAGATCGACGATCTTGACGGGCTCGCCCATCTCGAGCATCGCGACCTTGTCGCGCACTTCCTCGAGCACCGACGCCTGGAGCACTAGCTGCACCGCTTCCGGAATGGTCATGAAGTAGCGCGTCGCGTCGGGGTGGGTCACTGTCACCGGACCGCCGTCGGCGATCTGCTCGGCGAACAGCGGCACCACCGAGCCATTCGAGCCGAGTACGTTGCCGAAGCGCACGGCGACGAAATGGTTTCGTCCCCGGGCGTTGAGCGAGAGTACGATCTTTTCCGCCAAGCGCTTGGTGGCGCCCATGACGTTGCTGGGCGAGACGGCTTTGTCAGTCGAGATCAAAACGAACTTGGCTCCGCAGTCCGCGGCGAGCTCCGCGACGTTGCACGTGCCGAAGACGTTGTTCGCTACAGCGTGCGTGATGTGCGACTCCATCATCGGCACGTGCTTGAACGCGGCGGCGTGATAGACGATGTCCGGCCTAAACTCGGCGAACACGCGCCCGAGATCGCGGCGGTCGCAGATGTCACACAGCACGGGCGCAACCATGATGTTGGGCTGTTTGCGGTGCATCTCCTGCTCGATGGCGAACAGCGGACTCTCGCCGCGCTCGACGAGCGCGATGAGCTCCGGCCCGAACCCGGCGACCTGCCGGACGAGCTCTGAGCCGATCGAGCCGCCGGCGCCGGTGATGAGCACGCGCCGGCCCGCGATGTCCCCGCGCAGTCGCGTGCTGTCGAGGTCGACGGGATCGCGGCCCAGGAGGTCCTCGACGCGAACCGGGCGTACCTCGCTCATGTGTACTTGGCCCGAGAGCGCCGCGATGGCCGGGAGAATCTTGAACGGGCGCTTGCTCGCGATACAGCGGTCGACGATCGCCTGAACCTCGGCGCGCGCCGCCGATGGAATCGCGATGATCAGCTCATCGGCGGGGTGTGTCGCCAGAACGGTGAGCAGCTCCGACGTCGTGCCCAGCACTTCGACGCCGTGAATGCGGAAGCCGATCTTGCGGGGGTTGTCATCGAGGAACCCCACCGGCACGTAGCCGAGACGCGGATTGTTTTGAATCTCGCGAAGCAGCAGCTCGCCCGCATCGCCTGCTCCGATGATCATCAACCGCTTGAGGTGCGACGCCGTCATGGGGCGGCGGCTCTCCCGCACCGCGCGAAGTGAGAAGCGCGCGCCGCCGATCAATGCAATGGTGATCATCGAATCGATGATCAGCACCGAGCGCGGGAACACCAGCGCGCGCGACGAGAAGACGAGGTAAGCGGCAAACACCAGCGTGCTCAGGCCGACCGCCTTGAGCAGATCGAAAAGATCGCGCATCCCGACGTAGCGCCACCAACCGCGATACAGCCGGTAATACGCGAAGGCGAGCAGGCGCAGCGTAACCAGCACCGGGAGCGTGGCGGCAAACGCGAAAAAGTACGTTCGCGGAATCAGCCACTCGAAGCGTAGGGAAAACGCGAGCGTATAGCTGACGGCAACCAGAACGAGATGGACCGCAATCAACAGAGCCGTGCGGTATTTGAAGATCCACGACACCACGAATGGAGGTCTCACAAAAGAGGGCGACGGAGGTACGTAAGTCTCGATGCAGGCAATAATTGCGCCGATCGTGAGGTACCGGACGAGTGGCCGTATGCCAACTCGTTCACCGCGAATGCCCGTAAAACTGCCGGATCACATCGATCGTCTCGTCCTGCTGCGTCTTGGTCAACTCCGGAAAGACGGGAATCGACACCACTTCGTTAGCCGCCCGCTCCGACTCCGGAAATGCTCCCTGGCGATAACCCAGGTACGCGAAACACGGCTGGAGGTGAAGCGGCAACGGGTAGTAGACCGCGTTGCCGATCCCCTTGGCCTTGAGATGCGCCTGCAATGCATCGCGCCGCTCTACCCGCACCGTGTACTGGTTGTAGATCGATTCGTTGGCCGGATCAATCGTCGGCGTCCGAATCTCTGGCACATCGGCGAAGGCGGCGTCGTAATACCGGGCGTGTTCCCGTCTCCGTTCACTCCACGACGCCAGATGGGGCAGCTTGGCAACCAAAACGGCCGCCTGGAGCGCGTCCAAACGGCTGTTGTAGCCCACCTCATCGTGGAAATACTGCTTGGCGCCGCCATGCATTCTGAGGCGCTTCAGGCGTGCCGCGAGCGCTTTGTCCTGGGTCACCATCATCCCACCGTCGCCGAACCCGCCGAGGTTCTTTGACGGGAAAAAGCTGAGCGTTCCGATCGTGGCGCGCTCGCCGGCCACCGTCCAGGTGCCCTCGATCTTGCGCCGCGCTCCAATGCTCTGCGCCGCGTCCTCGACGATGGGTAGCCCGGGCATCGCCGCGGCATACTGCTCGATGGGCGCCATCTGACCGAAGAGGTCGACCGGCACCACCGCCTTCGTCCTCGAGGTGACCGCGGCCGACGCCGCGGCCACGCTGAGGTTGAACGTATCGGGCTCGATGTCGGCGAACACCGCGGTCGCCCCGACGTTGTGAATGGTGCCCGCGGTCGCGAAGAATGTGAACGGCGTGGTGACGATCTCGTCACCCCGGCCGATGTCGAGCGCCCGATAGGCGAGGAGCAGTGCATCGGTGCCGTTCGCGCATCCGATGGCATGCGCGGTTTGCGACAGCGCCGCTACGTCGCGCTCGAGGTGCTCGACGGGCTCCCCGAGGATGAACAGTTGATCGTCGGCCACGCGCATCATCGCGCGAACGACTTCGTCCTTGATCGTCGCGTACTGCGCGCGGAGGTCTAGCAGAGGAACGGGCATCGTACAGGTCGGTGAAGAGGATGGCCCCATGGGCGGGGTCTGAAAGTGACCGTGCTACGGGAATCAAGTCAACGCACGTGAAATCGTGGTCAGCGCCGCACCGGAGCGGCGGCTTCGTCGATCGCGGCGCGCTCCGCGGTGCGAGTCACTTCGTGCCACTCCTGGAGCGACCGCACCGAGGGCGGGCGGAAGCGGAGCGCGAGAATCGCGTCGCAGGCTGCGCCTGCGGCCGAGAGCGTTGTGGTATAGGGAATTCGATGTGCGACCGCGGCCTGCCGCATTGTGTAGTCGTCGGTCTGCGCGTGCTTCCCGAGCGGCGTGTTGATCAGGAGCTGCACCGCGCCGTTGACGATCAGATCGATGCAGTTGGGCCGTCCCTCGTGCACCTTGAGCACGCGCTCCGCCGGCACTCCACGCGCGCGAAGAAATTTCGCGGTGCCGGTGGTCGCGAGAATCTTGAAGCCCATCTCATGGAAGCGGCGCACGATCGGCGCGACGGCGGCCTTGTCGCGCTCGTTCACCGTCACCAGCACGGCGCCGGATAGTGGCAATCCGTTGTCCGCTGCAAGCTCGGCCTTCGCGAAGGCCATGCCGAACGAATCGGCGATGCCCATCACTTCGCCCGTCGAGCGCATCTCGGGACCGAGCACCGGATCGGCCTCGCGAAACTTGATGAACGGAAACACCGCTTCCTTCACCGATACGAACGCCGGGGAAATCTCTTCGGTGAAACCGATCGCCTCCAACGTCTCTCCGACCATGGCGCGCGCCGCGATCGATGCGAGCGGCACGCCGATCGCCTTCGACACGAAGGGAATGGTACGGCTGGCGCGCGGATTCACCTCGAGCACGTAGACCACACCATCCTTGATCGCGTACTGCACGTTGATCAATCCGACGACGCCGAGCGCGCGCGCGAACTGCACGGTGTGCGCGCGCATCGTGTCGAGATCTTCCTCGCGAATGATGTACGGTGGCAACACGCTCGCCGAATCGCCGGAGTGAATGCCCGCGTCCTCGATGTGTTGCATGATGCCGCCGATGACGACACGCTCGCCATCGGACACCGCGTCGACGTCCACCTCATACGCATCCTCGAGGAAGAGATCGATCAGCACGGGCCGCTCCTCCGACACCTTCACGGCGCGCGCGAAGTAGTCCCGCAACTGCGGCTCGTCGTAGACGATCTGCATCGCGCGCCCGCCGAGCACGTACGAGGGGCGCATCAGCACCGGTTAGCCAATCCGTGTCGCCACCACGGCGGCCTCCTCGACATTGGTCGCCGTGCCGTTGGGCGGCTGCGCGATCCCGAGCTTGCGCGCGATCGCCTCGAAGCGCCTGCGGTCTTCCGCGATGTCGATCGAGTCGGGTGAGGTGCCGAGGATGCGCACGCCCGCCGCTTCGAGCGGCCGCGTGAGCTTGAGCGGCGTTTGCCCGCCTAGCTGTACGATGACACCGATCGGCTGCTCCCGCTCGACGATCTCGAGCACGTCCTCGAGGGTGAGCGGCTCGAAGTAGAGCTTGTCCGAGATGTCGAAGTCGGTCGACACGGTCTCGGGATTCGAGTTCACCATGATCGTCTCGTAGCCCCGCTCCCGCAGCGCGAGCACCGCGCGCACGCAGCAGTAGTCGAACTCGACACCCTGCCCGATGCGATTGGGGCCGCTGCCGAGGATGACGACCGACTTCCGACCGCTACGCGGCGCCTCGCTCTCCTCGTCATAGCTGCCGTAGAGATAGGGCGTCGTCGACTCGAACTCACCGGCGCAGGTATCGACCATCTTGTACGCCGGCCGAATACCCAACGCGTGACGCCGCTCACGCATCGCCGTCTCGGTCTCGCCGCGCAGCACGGCGAGCTGGCGATCCGAGAATCCGAACCGCTTCATCTCCCGCAACGCCGCGTGATCGATGGCGTCGCGTGCGACGAAGGCACGCTCCGCGCCGACCAGCTCGTGCATCTGTGACAAGAACCACGGGTCGATCGCCGTCAGCTCGGCAACATCGGCGACCGACATGCCGCGCTCGAACGCGCGCTTGATCTGGAAGATGCGCTCGGGGGTCGCCTGTCGCAGCGCGCCGCGCAACGTCTCCTCGGTATCATCGGCAAGGCGATCGTCGATGAGCGTCGACGCGGTGACCCAGCCGCTCCTCCCGCTCTCGAGCGCGCGCAGCCCCTTTTGGAGCGCTTCCTTGAACGTGCGCCCAATGGCCATCGACTCACCGACCGATTTCATCTGCGTGGTGAGAACCGGATTGGCGTTGGCGAACTTCTCGAACGCAAAACGCGGACACTTCACGACGACGTAGTCCAGCACCGGCTCGAACGAAGCTTTTGTCGTCTTGGTGATGTCATTCGCCAGCTCGTCGAGATGATAGCCGACGGCGAGCTTGGTGCCGATGCGGGCGATCGGATAGCCCGTGGCCTTCGACGCCAGCGCCGATGACCGCGACACGCGCGGGTTCATCTCGACGACAAGCAACTCGCCGTCGCGCGGATTGACCGCGAACTGGATGTTGCACCCTCCCGCCGCGACACCGATCTCGCGAATGATCGCGATGGCCGCGTCGCGCATCTCCTGGTACTCGCGGTCGGTGAGGGTCATCGCCGGTGCGACGGTGATCGAGTCGCCGGTGTGAATCCCCATGGGATCGAGGTTCTCGATCGAGCAGACGATGACGACGTTGTCCGCAACATCGCGCATCACCTCGAGCTCGAATTCCTTCCAGCCGAGGACGCTGCGCTCGATCAGCACCTGCGTCGTCGGCGACGCCTCGAGTCCGCGGCGCACGATCGCCTCGTACTCGTCGCGATTGAACGCCACGCCGCCGCCGCTGCCGCCGAGCGTGAACGACGGTCGGATGATCGCCGGAAATCCCACCGTGTCGATCAGTGCGACCGCTTGGTCCCACGTCCGCGCGATGCCGCCGGTCGCCACCTTGAGTCCGATACGCTTCATCGCTTCCGCGAACAGCTCGCGGTCCTCAGCCATCTTGATGGCGCGCGCGTTGGCGCCGATCAGCTCGACGCCGTACTTCTCCAGCACGCCATTCTCGGCAAGCGCCAGCGCGACGTTCAGCGCGGTCTGGCCGCCCATCGTCGGCAGCAGCGCATCGGGCCGCTCGCGCTCGATGACGAGCGCGACGGTCTCCGGCGTGACCGGCTCGATGTACGTGCGGTCGGCGAATTCCGGGTCGGTCATGATCGTCGCCGGATTCGAGTTGACGAGCACGACCTCGAAACCATCTTCGCGCAGGGCTTTCGTCGCCTGCGTACCCGAATAGTCGAACTCGGCGCCCTGCCCGATCACGATCGGGCCGGAGCCGATGATGAGAATGCGATGAAGGTCAGTTCGACGCGGCACGGATCACATCTTCGATGATGGTGTCGACCGATTCACGCGGCGACCACCCGGTTGCCGCGCGCAGCTTGCCGGCGTCGCCGACGAGCACCGGCACATCGGCGGCGCGAACGAGCGCCGGATCTTCGCGGAGGTCGACGCGCGCGCCGGTGAGCTGAATGATGCGCTCGGCGAGCGTGCGCACGCTCGAGCCGACGCCGCTGGCCACATTGTAGCACTCGCCCGGCTGGCCGCGCTCGACCAGATCGGCGTACGCGCGCGTGACGTCGCGCACGTGCAGAAAATCGCGCACCGGTGAGCTGTTGCCGATGGGCATGTCGCGCACGAGCGTCGCGCGCGCATCGAGCGCGCGGCGCGCGAGCGCGGGGAGGAGAAACGTCGGCGCTTGGCCGGCGCCGCTGTGGTTGAAGCTCCGCGTGGCGACGATGCGCAGCCCCGCGCTCCGGAACGATTCCAGGGCGATGATCTCCTGCGCCGCCTTCGACGCCGCGTACACGTTCAGTGGACGTTGCTCCGCCGTCTCGGGCAGCGGCATGGCGGACACGTCGTGCCGGCCGTATTGCTCGGCGCTGCCAACGATGAGGATCATCGGATCGAGCACGCCGGCCGTCTTGCGTGCGCGCAGCTCGGCGAGCAGCCGGCCCGTGCCGACGACGTTGACGTCGAGCGCGGCGACGGGATCGGCGTCGGCCGCCGGCAGAAAGCTGACTCCGGCGAGATGAAAGATGGCGTCTGGGCGAGCGTCGTCGAGTGCACGCACGATATCGCGGCCGTCGCGCAGGTCGGCCGCGAGCCACCGCACGCTCGTCCGCTCATCGGCGGTCAACGCCGACGGCGATGCGCCCACGTCGAACGTGGTGCCCGTGACATCCCAATCGCGCGCGAGCAATTCGCGGCAGAGCCACTGGCCCACGAAACCGGACGCGCCGGTGACGAGCGCTCGCTCCATTCAGCGCCGGGCGGCTGTGTGCCGCGCCAGATCTTCCTTCACCATCATCTCCACGAGCTCGCGGAATGTCGTCTTCGGCACCCATCCAAGCTGGTCGCGAATCTTGGCTGGGTTTGCGACGAGGAGGTCGACCTCCGCCGGACGGAAGAACTTTTGGTCCTGCACCACGTGATCGCGGTAGTCGAGTCCGGCCGCGCTGAAGGCAGCCTCGCACAGATCACGCACAGAGCACATGTGGCCCGTACCGACGACGTAATCTTCCGGCGTGTCGGCCTGCAGCATACGCCACATCGCGTCGACGTAATCACCGGCATAGCCCCAGTCGCGCCGCGCGTCGAGGTTTCCAAGGCGTACCTCTTTCGCCATTCCCAGCTTGATGCGCGCAACGGCGTCGGTGACTTTGCGCGTCACGAACTCCAGCCCGCGCCGCGGGCTTTCGTGATTGAAGAGAATGCCGGAAACCGCGTAGAGACCGTAGCTCTCGCGGTAGTTCACGGTTATCCAGTGGCCGTAGACTTTCGCGACGCCGTAGGGACTGCGCGGATAGAACGGCGTGGACTCGGTCTGCGGCGACTCGACGACCTTGCCGAACATCTCACTCGAGCTCGCCTGATAGAATCGCGCCGATGGTGCCGCCTTGCGCAGCGCCTCGAGCACGCGCGTGACACCCATGGCCGTGAACTCGCCGGTCAGCACGGGCTGCGTCCATGACGTTTGCACGAAGCTCTGCGCGGCGAGATTGTACACCTCGTCCGGCTTGCACGCCGCCATGGCGTCGACGAGCGAATGCTGGTCGAGCAGGTCGGCCGAAACGAGCTCCACGTTGTCGACGAGGTGGGCGATGCGTTCGTAGGGAGTGGTCGAGCTCCGCCTGACGACGCCGACGACGGTGTAGCCCTTCGTGAGGAGTAGCTCCGCCAGGTAGGAACCGTCTTGACCTGTAATACCAGTAATCAGCGCCGTAGGCATTTGGTGAGATGTCCGACGTCAGATGTCAGATGGCAGAAACGGCGCGATGATCGTCCGACGTCTGACATCTGACGTCTTCCACTCGCCGCCTGACAACTGCAAAAAGGGGAGCCCGAAAGAGCTCCCCTCGTTCACAGTGAACAGTCGCACCGTGACCGTCACGCAACCTGTTGTCCACGCGGCGCCCGCTGAATTTTTCCAGCCGCCAGACAGCGCGTGCAGACCTTGATCTTCTTCACTTTGCCGTCGACCAGGATGCGGGCGACCTGGAGGTTTGGCTTCCAGGTGCGGCGCGTTCTGTTGTTCGCGTGCGAAACGTTGTTGCCGAAGCTGATGCCCTTCTGACAAACGTAGCAGCAGCGGTTCGGACTGGTCGGGCGCTTCGTTGCCGCCATGGTCAGCTCTCCATCAACTCGATGCGGGCCATCTCGGCGCCGTCACCCTTGCGGTGGCCGGTCTTGAGAATGCGCGTGTAGCCACCGGCCCGCGTGGCGAACTTGGGACCGATCTCCTGGAACAGCTTGTCCGCGGCGCCGCGCTTGTGGATGTGCCGACCGGCGAGGCGACGCGAATGCAGCGTCCCCGTCTTCGCCTTGGTGATCAGCTTCTCCACGAAGGGGCGCAGTTCCTTCGCCTTCGCTTCCGTCGTCGTGATCGCGCCGTTCTCGATGAGCGACGTCGCGAGGTTCCGCATGAGCGCGAGCTTCTGCTCGCTGGTGCGACGGAGCTGTCGGGCCGCCTTCCGGTGACGCATGGGTTCTACTCCTCTTCGTCGGGCGCGGCCGCGGCAGCCCGGCTCGGTGCGGTGCCCCAGTCGGTCACGCGCACGCCATCGGGGCTCTCCTCGTACCGCATCCCAAAATTCAGGCCTTCACGTTCGAGCAGATCGGCGATCTCCTGCAGCGACTTCTTTCCGAAATTCTTGACCTGCAGCATCTGCCCTTCGGTCTGGCGAACGAGATCGCCGAGGGTGCGGATGTCCGAGTTCTTGAGCGAGTTCACCGAGCGGACGCTGAGCTCCATGTCGTCGATCGGCGTCTTGAACAGCTGCGAAAGCCGCTGCGCGTCTCCCGAATGATCGCCACCGGTCTGCACCGCGCCCTGCGCGTGCGAGCCGAAGTTGGCGAAGTACTGGAAGTGCGTCTGCGCGAGCGCGGCGGCGTAGCTCACCGCCTCTTCCGGCGTGATCGTGCCGTTGGTCTCGACCGTCAGCGTGAGACGATCGTAGTCCGTGCGCTGGCCGACGCGCGTCTCGGTAATCCCAAAATTCGCGCGGCGGACGGGATTGTAGATCGAGTCGATACGCACAAGGTCGATTGGCAGGCCGCGGTCGAGCGGATGCGAATCCGCCTCGACGTAGCCGCGTCCCTTGTTGACGTACAGCTCGACATTGATGTCGCGCGCGTCCTGCAGCGTGAAGAGATGGTGCGCCGGATCGCCGACCGTGACCGAGCCCGTCCCTTCGATGTCGCCCGCGGTCACGGGACCTGCGTCGCCTTTGCGAATGCGAAGCACCGCCTCGTCGACATCGTCGGCGAGCGAGAGTGTGAGGGTCTTCAGGTTGCCGATGATCTGGTGGACGTCTTCGACGACGCCCGGGATCGTCTGGTGCTCGTGCAGCACGCCGTCGATACGGAAGCCCCACACGGCGCTGCCGCGCAGCGCGGACAGCAGCATGCGACGCATTGCGTTGCCCAGCGTGTGGCCGAATCCACGCTCCAACGGCTGGAGCCGGAACTCTGCGATATTCGGGTTGTCGTCGCGCTTGGTCGCTTCGACCAGCTGCGGCCGCACCAACCCGGTGAGGTCGATTGCTTGTGCCATGTCAGTAAAGTCCTCGTTCAGTCCGACCGGATCATCGTCCGGCCACGCCTCGCCCCGCCCCTAACGCGCGGCGAGCTCGTTCGGGAGTCAGGGTCCCGGACACTGCGGTGAATCGGGTACGCGGTACGGGGTACGGGGTGCAGGGGACGGAAGAGACCCACAACGGCGTTGAAGCGCGAACCGTCCGCCGTAACCCGAACCCTGTACCCGCTACTTCGAGTACAACTCCACGATCAGCTGCTCCTGCGCGGCGATCGGGATGTCGTTGCGGCCTGGACGCTCGAGCACGCGGCCGCTGAACGTGTCGCGGTCCACGGCGATCCACGAGAGCGGCGCGCCACGCGACGCCTGATCCATCGACACCAGGATCGCCACCGTCTCGCGCGACTTCGGGCGAACGCGGATTTCCTGGCCGGGCTGCACGAGAAAGCTCGGAATGTCGACGCCCTTGCCGTTCACCTCGATGTGCCGGTGACGGATCAACTGGCGTGCACCCTTGCGGCTCGCGGCGAATCCCATGCGATAGACGATGTTGTCCAACCGGCTCTCGAGCGCCGCCAGCAGATTGTGTCCTGTGATGCCGGGCTGCGACGTCACGCGCTCGAACGTGTTGCGGAACTGACGCTCCGACACACCGTAGATGCGCTTCACCTTCTGCTTTTCACGCAGCTGCTTCGCGTATTCGGACGTCTTCCGGCGGCGCGCGGTGTTCTGGCCGTGCTGGCCCGGCGCGTACGGACGGCGCTCGACGGGGCACTTCTCCGTGAAGCACTTGGTGCCCTTGAGAAACAGCTTCGTTCCTTCCCGGCGGCACTGGCGGCAGCTGGGACCAGTATAGCGAGCCATCGGTTAGACCCTCCGCCGCTTGGGCGGCCGGCAACCGTTGTGCGGAATCGGTGTGACGTCCTTGATCGAGCGGATCTGCAAGCCGGCGGCAGCGAGCGCCTGGATCGCCGATTCGCGGCCCGAGCCCGGACCCTGCACGCGCACGTGCACGCGTTTGACGCCGAGCCCGAGCGCTTCACGCGCGCAGCCTTCAGCGGCAACAGTAGCGGCGAAGGGAGTGCTCTTCTTCGAGCCCTTGAACCCCGCCTTGCCCGACGACGACCACGCGACCGCATGACCCTGCATGTCGGTGATCGTGATGGTGGTGTTGTTGAAGGTCGCGGCGACGTGGGCGATCCCTTCGGATTCCACGACGCGCTTGGACTTCTTGCCGGTACCCGGCTTCGCAGTAGCCATTGTGACTCAGGTGCAAGGTGCGCGGTGCGAGTGCACCGCTTACTTGGTGACTTTCTTCTTCCCGGCGATCGCGCGCCGCGGGCCCTTCTTGGTGCGGGCATTCGTGTGCGTGCGCTGTCCGCGAACGGGCAGGCCGCGACGATGCCGAATCCCGCGATACGAGCCGATGTCCATCAATCGCTTGATGTTCATCGCCGTCTCGGTGCGCAGAGCGCCCTCGACGCGGAAATCCTTCTCGATCGCCTGACGTAGCTTGTTGACGTCGGCGTCGCTCAAATCCTTGATGCGCTGTTCGGGACTCACGCCACTGCTCGCGAGAATCTTCTGCGCCGTAGCGCGACCGATTCCGAAGATGTAGGTGAGACCAATCTCAACGCGCTTTTCGCGCGGAAGGTCGACGCCGGCAATTCGTGCCATAATTAACCCTGTCGCTGCTTATGCTTTGGGTTGCGCTTGCAAATGATTCGGGTGACGCCGTTGCGCTTCACTACTTTGCAGTGCTCGCAGATCGGCTTCACGCTGCTGCGGACTTTCACGGTCGCCTCAGTCGCTCAGAACAAAAAAATTCCGGTCAAGTCTATTAGCTTAACCGGCTTAGCGGACTGATGCAAGTGTGGGTGATAGGCGGAGCGGCCGGCGCCGCGTCAGGCACTCCGCGCCGACGACATCTCGCGCCGAATCTCGCGCAACGCCGCGCGTGGATCGGCCGCGCCCGTGACCGCTCGGCCGAGGACGAGATAGCTCGCGCCGGCGCCGATCGCCGCCGACGGAGTGACTACCCTCGCCTGATCGTGCACGCTCTCGCCGGACAGGCGAATGCCGGGAACGAGGAGCGCGAGCGCATCACCGAACCGATCGCGCACGGCGCGCGCCTCCTGACCGCTGCAGACCAGTCAGTGCGCGCCGCAGTCGCTCGCAATCTCTGCCAGCCGTAGCACCTCGTCCTGCACCGACGCGATCGTCCGTCCCCATGACTCGCCGAGCTGCGCACCGTCAAGCGAGGTCAGCACCGACACGCCAAGCACGCCGCAGCGCTCCCCCGCCCCAGCGACGGCCGCCTCGATCATTCGAGCGCCCCCCGATGCGTGCACAGTGATCAACGACGCGCCTATCGCGGCCGCGCTGCCGGCCGCGCCACGCACCGTACTTGGAATGTCGTGGAACTTGAGATCGAGAAAGACCTCGCGACCCGACGCGCGCATCCCGGCCACCATCTCCGGCCCCATCGCCGTGAACAGCTCGCTGCCGATCTTCACGAAATCGCAGTCGTCGCCGAGCGCGTCGACCATCGCCCACGCGGCCTCAGCGTCGGCAACATCGAGCGCGACGATCGCGCGCGCCGCGCCGTTCATCACGCCGGCCATTGGAGCGTGCCGATCAATTCCGCGATCGATTCCACGCGATGTCCCTTGCACCACCTGTCGAGATCGCGCACGATGCGCATCGGAGCCCGCGGATCCATCATGGCCGCCGTGCCCACACCGACGAGCGACGCTCCCGCAATGAGATATTGCAGCGCGTCCTCCGCGCTGCCGACACCGCCGAGGCCGAGCACCGGCACGCCGAGCGCGCGACGAATCGTCCACGTGGCGAGCACGCCGACCGGGAGCAGCGCACCGCCGCTCACGCCCCCGGTTCCAAATCCGAGCGCGGGCTGCCGGTGCTCCACGTCGATGACGAGTCCCGGCAGCGTATTCACGAGTGTGATGGCCGCCGCCCCGGCCTCGACGGCGATCCGCGCGGCGCGCGCGATGTCGGCGAGCGCAGGCGAGAGCTTCACGAAGATCGGCCGCTGGGTTCGGGCGCGCGCGCCGCTCACGACCGCGCTCAGCGTCTGCTCGTTCGCGCCGAATTCAACGCCGCCGGCTTTCACGTTCGGGCAGCTGACGTTGAGCTCGAAGGCATCGACGCCAGCCGCATCATCGAGGCCTGCCACGACGTCGGCGAAATCCTCGACGGAGTCGCCGACGACGTTCACGATCACGCGCGCGCGCGTCACGTTCGCGGCGAGCCACGGGAGATCGTGCTGCCGAACGGCCGCCAGCCCGGGATTTGCCAACCCGATCGCGTTGATCATCCCGCCGCCAAAATCGGCGACGCGCGGAGATGGCGCACCGGCACGCGGCTGCGGGCTCACCGCCTTGGTCACGATGCCGCCCAGCGCGTCGAGATCGATCACGCCGGCAATCTCACGACCGTACGCGGCGGTGCCCGCGGCGAGAACGATCGGATTCTGAAAGGTCAGTCCGGCGACGGTGATCGCGAGTCGCGAGGGCTCCGCATTCACGGCGGCATGCTTCCCGTGCGCGCCGGCGCCGGCGTCGCGCCTGCCGGCTTCCGTGGCGTCGCTCCAAGCGCAGTGGACGCCGGGACCGCGGGTGGTGGGTGCAGCTTCCTGATGCTGTCGCCAAAGATGATCATCGTCGCGGTCCATGCATCCTGCAGTGGGCGCTCGGCCGCATCCAGTCTGGAGAGCGCGATGGAGTCTGGATGTTCAGCCGGAAGATACGGCGAGAGTGGATATTCGCGTCTGATGCGCGCGATGTAGCTGTCGGCGGAGTCGGGCGCCATCTGCGCGGCGGCGAGAAGCGCCTTCGCCGCGAGCGGCGATTGCGGAGAGGACGCGGCTACGCGCTTGAACATGGTGTGCGCGAGCGCCGGCGCCCGTAGACTGTCGCGCGCAATCTCGGCGGCGAGAAAAAGCGACGCGCCGGTGAAGTCCTGGCGCTGCTCGAGCATCTCCAGCAGCAGCAGATTGTCCTCGAGACGGCGCTGGAGCACGCTGCCCGCCGCGCGAGCGTGTGCCGTCCGCACAGCGTTGTCGACATCGACTTTCGCCGAGAGCGAGCGGAGGGACAGGAGCGTCAATCTCGCCGCCGACTCGCGAACGGCAATCGAGTCGCGCGACAATCGCTCTGTGGCGAGATAGTGCGCGCGCGCGAGGGAGTCCCGCCCGGACGCGTAGAATAAGTCACCCATGACGACATGCAGGCGCGCGCGCTCGGCGGGCGCGGCGCGCGAAAGATCGTACGCGGCGACGATCCGCTCCACACCACTGATGCGATCGGCGCGCCAGAGCGCGGCTAGGGCGGAGTCCGCATCGGTGCGGCCATCACCGGCGGCGGCGCGCTTGACCAGCAGCGACTCCGCGCGTGAATAGTCGTGCTTCGCCAACGCGTCCCCGGCGAGCTCCCACTCCGCATCGGCGGTATCCGCGCCGGCCAGAAACAGGCGCGCCGATGCATCGTCACCGGTGGCGATCGCGGCGCGCGCGGCCCAGAGCGACGCGGAGCGGCCGATAGCATCGGTGCGCGTCGACATCGGCGCGAGCAGCTCGCGCGCCTCCGCGTTTCGGCCGAGCCGCTGCAAACATTCACCGAGGGCCAGCGCGGCGCGATCGCGTTCCTTTGCGGGCTGCCGTGACTGCTCCGCGCGGTCGACATACGCGCGCAATCTGGGTACGGCGAAGTTGCACTGCCGAGCGCGTGCCCAGCCGCGGCCGGCGATCCGCAGTGCGTCATCGGTCCACTGGCTCTTCGGATATCGCACGAGCACGCTCTCGGCGGTCATCGCGGCAACCGTGTACGCCGAATCCGCGAGACCGAGCCGGCCGGAGCGGGCGAACTTGTCGCCGTTTTGCTCGGCCTGACGCGCGTTGTATATCCCGTTGAAGTACGCACAGCCCGACACGGCAGCCGCGAGCACCGCCAGCGCCGATCGAGTCGGGCGCGCCGTCACCGCTCGGCGGTACCGAGTCTGCGCTCGTACTGCGAGAGATATTCGAGCGCCGCATCGGCGATGGTGTTGGCGAGCTGCTGTTGGTGCGCCGCGGTCGAGATGTACTGGGACTCGGACTGGTTGGTGCCGAAGCCGATCTCAACGAGCACCGAGGGCATGAACGCGGTGACGAGCACGCGGAATCCCGCCTGCTTCACGCCGCGGTCGGGACCGGGATGCATGCGCGCCAGACGGCGCTGAATGAAATCGGCGAGCTCACTCGATTCGCGCAAATGCTCGTTCTGCGCCATGTCGCTGATCACATAGCTGAGCGGATCACCGGGCGCGGCCTCGGCGTTCGTCTCGAAACGGATGGACTCGTTCTCCATGCGCTCGACGCGCCGGTCATCCTCGGTCTTCGCCTCGGCGAGGAAGTACGTCTCGAATCCGCGCCAATCCTGCGGCTTGTGCGATGTCAACGGCGCGGCGTTCACGTGAACCGAGATGAACAGATCACCGTGATTCTCGTTGGCGATCTTGCCGCGATCGGAGAGGGCGATGAGGGTGTCATACGTCCGCGTCATCACGACGTCGATGCCGCGCGTGATGAGCGCGGCCCGCACGCGCTCGGCGACTTGGAGCGTGATGTCCTTCTCGAAGATTTTCGGACCGCCGTGAATCGGTCCTGTCATTCCGTTGTCGACGCCGCCATGTCCAGCATCAACGATGACCCGCCAGCGTCGGCCGACCTTCCGGCTCGGCCCGACCTGCCGCTGCGGCGTCGCTGGTGCGGCGCCGCGTGTTCGCGCGCTACCAGTGCTGCGAAATACCGTCGGCGCGGCCAAGGGCTCGACCTCGGGCAGGTAGCGAAGCTCGCGCGTGCTCGCCGTGTAGCGGAGCCGCTTCGGGAGTGCGCGCGGCAATACGTCGGTGATGAGCTGCAGCGGAACGTACAGCCTGCCCTCCGCGGCGTACGGCGCGCCGGAGAGCGGAATGAGCGAGCCGTTCACCTTCACGAACGGGAGGCGGTCCGTCATCTCGAGCTCGGCGCCGAGCATCGTCACCGTGAAGAGTCCGTCCGCGCCTGGGCGAATCGACATCGGGATGACCGGGGCAAGGCGCTCCAGTCCCACGGCCGCGGCGCCGCCGTTGAGCACCACCGGCGCCTGCGCGGTGACGCGTTCGCCGCGCACGACGATCGGCGCCGGCGGCGCGATCCCAATCTGAAATGCGGCGAGTACGGAGAGGATCATGAGAGGTGTGCCGGCCTGCTCATCGCGAACGCGCCGCGCGCGCCATCTCACGCTCGTCATCGCGCTGGCGCTCGGTATCGCGCTTGTCGTGCAGCTTCTTTCCCTTGCCGAGGGCGAGGGTGAGCTTGGCCATGCCGCGCTTGAAGTAGAGGTCCAACGGAATGAGCGTCAGACCCTGGCGTTCGACAGATCCAATGAGCTTTCGGATCTCCTTCTTATGGAGCAGCAGCTTGCGCGTGCGGGTGGGCTCGTGATTGAACTGATTGCCCATCGCGTACGGCGAGATGTGGAGATTGAGCAGGAACAGCTCGGAGCCGTTCACGATCGCGTAGGCATCGGTCAGATTCGCCTTGCCGTCGCGGAGTGATTTTACTTCGGTGCCCGTCAACACGATGCCCGCCTCCCACGTCTCGATGATGTGGTAGTCGTGTCTCGCGCGCTTGTTCCGCGCCACGAACTTGACGCCTTCTGGTTCTTCGTGAGGCATGGCTACCGGAGGAGTGACGGGCGGGCGCGCATTGGCGTCACCGAAAACACGTCAGGCGACTCGTCCGTCACGCGCGCGGAGCGCCGCCGGAACTTAGGCGGAGCGAAGAGCTCGGGCAACGGCGCATCGCGTTGACTTCGTTCAAGATGCCGAATACTTTTCGCGCCTACGCCGAAGTGGTGGAATTGGTAGACGCGCTGGCTTCAGGAGCCAGTGGGTGCAAGCCCGTGGGGGTTCGAGTCCCCCCTTCGGCACTCCGCGATCACGCAATGAGCGACGCACGCGCGTCGCTCATTTTTTGCGGCCGCAGATTCGCGAAGGGCAGGCGCCGCGGATTGACGCAGATACTTCAACTTCGCCTGCTCATGCAGGCAGGCCGCGGGATTTTTTGCAAAAAAACAAGAGAAGGGACCCGGCACAAGCAGCGGACGCGACGCGATTGATCTATCTGCGTCCATCCGCGGAAATCTGCGGCTCCCGCTTGCCGTTAGCCGAGCCATAGCGACGGAGCGGACGATGATCAGGGGCCGCCGCCGCGGATCGACGATGGGGCCACATCCTCGGGCAGCGCGGCGGCTCCGAAGTGCTCTCGCAACGCGGCGTTGGCCTCGGTCAGGTAGCGCGAGATGATCTCGGTGGCGTGGCCGACCGTGTCTCCCGGCGACGCGTCGACGCGACCGGCGAAGCGGAGGAGAGTGCGGCCGAGGTGCCAACCGCTCCCGGCACCGTCCCGATTCCCCAACGCGTCACGATAGGCGCGGAGCCGCGCGTTCAACTGCCGCTCGACGACGCGCAGCTTGCCGGGCCCGATGTTGGGATCGTGGCCGAGCGAGCGCGAGAGCGCGCGGGCGACAACGGACGCGGTCCGGTCGTCGAGGGCATCTCGCTGCGCGGTCAGCATGCCGAGCGATCGGCGCGCGTACCGCAGCTCCCACGTCGCGTGATCGATGTCGCCGCTTGTCGCGTTCGACGCGAGCCATTCGATGTCGGCGGCGGGCGGCTCGACGGCGAGCACGGCCACAAACGCTTCGGCGCGCGCCTTGAGCGCACGCTTGGCGCGCCAGGCATCGAATCCCGAGAGGAGTGAGTCGCCGTCGGACGGTGGCGCCACGATACTACGCTTGAAGAACCGGGAGGCCCACGCGCTGCCGGACGACGCGCTCTTCGTGGAGCAGGTCGGAGAGATGCACGCCCGCCAGAACGTCATCGATGCGCTGCTGCAGGAGCACCCACACAGGCCGGATGCTGCACTCCCCCGACTCCGCGCATCGCTCGGCGTTTACGGGATGCGACACGCAGTGCAGATCGAAGGTCGTCAGCTCGGAGGCGTTGATCACGTCGCGGACGGAGATCTCTGAGACGTCACGGGCCAGCATGTAGCCACCGTGCGCACCGCGGACGCTGCGCACGATCCCGGCGCGCCGAAGCCGCAGCAAGATCTGCTCGACGTAGTCGGCGGGGAGCTTCTCGCGCTCGGCGATGTCGCGTCCGGTCACGGGCTCACCGGCCGGACGCTTGGCGAGATTCAGCGAGCAGATCAGGCCGTATTCGGCCCATGTGGTGATGCGCACGTTTGTAGTCTAGACCCGGCGACGAGCGCCCGCAACGAGAGCGGAGGCGCGCTCAACCACCCGGCGCGGCGCCGTGCTCGCCACCCGGCACGCCGATCTCCGTCATCTTCTTCAGATCGAGGATCTCATCGATCTCGGCGTCGGGGAGCACGTGCTCCCGGTGGACGAGCTCGCGGATGAGCACGTTCTCCTTCACCGACTGCTTGCTCAGCTCGGCGGCGCGCGCGTAGCCGATCTGCGGCGCGAGGGCCGTGGCCAGCGCGGCCGAGCGCTCGACCCAGTACTCACACTGCTCACGATTCGCCTCGATGCCGCGAACGCAGGCGACGTCGAGCTGCTTCATCGCCGCGCCGAGGATCTGCATCGAGAGCAAAACGTTGTACGCGATCACCGGCATCATCACGTTGAGCTCGAGCTGTCCCTGCTCGGCCGAGATCGCGACACAGCTGTCGTTACCCATCACCTGATAACAGACCTGGTTGACCATCTCCGGTATCGACGGATTCACCTTGCCGGGCATGATCGACGAGCCCGGCTGCACCGCGGGCAGCCGAATCTCGTCGAGACCGGTGCGCGGTCCGCTCGCCAGGAGACGCAAGTCGCTCGCGATCTTGGCGAGCTCGACGGCCATGGTGCGCAGCGAGCCGCTGAACGCCGCGACATCGCCCATGCTCTGCATCAGCTGCACGCGATCCTCACCGACGCGCAGGTCGAGGCCGGTGATGGCACGCAGATGCTTCACCATCAACTCGGGATATCGCGGCTCAGCGTTCACGCCCGTGCCGACGGCGGTGCCGCCGATGCCCATGTCACGCAGATACGCGGCCGCCTCGTTGATGCGGCGAATGTTGCGACCGAGCGTTCCGGCATACGCGCGAAATTCCTGTCCCAGCCGGATGGGCATCGCATCCTGCAGATGCGTCCGGCCTGACTTGATGACGTCATCGAACTCGACGCCCTTCGCGGCGAAGGCATCGCGCAATCCCTCGGCGGCGGCGATGAGATCACCGAGCATTCCGAGACACGCCAGGCGAATCGCCGTCGGAATCACGTCGTTGGTGGACTGCGCCATGTTCACATGATCGTTCGGATGCACCGGCGCGTAGGAACCGCGCATCGCGCCCAAAATTTCGTTCGCGCGATTCGCCAGCACTTCATTCGTGTTCATGTTGTGCGACGTGCCCGCGCCCGCCTGGTACACGTCGACGACGAAGTGATCGAGATGCTTGCCGGCCAGCACTTCGTCGGCCGCGGCGACGATCGCGTCGATGAGCTTCGGCTCGAGCCGGCCCGTCTCGCGATGCGTGAGCGCCGCCGCCTTCTTGATCGCCACCGTCGCGGTGATGAATGCCGGGAGCGGACGGATCCCGCTGATCGGAAAGTTCTCGCGGGCTCGTACGGTCTGCACGCCGTAGAGCGCGTCGTTCGGCACATCACGCGGGCCGAGGGGGTCCTTCTCGATGCGGGTGTCGGTCATCGCTCTGTCGTACGGCGTCAGGGGGCAAACGGCGGAATGTTGTACGCCGAGTAGATGTAGAGCGTGGCATCGCCGACGGCAGATTGGGCCGTGCGCCACCGCGCCGCCTCGACGCGCCGAAGCGTCGCGGCGCGATACCCGGTCGTGATCGTGTTCTGCACCGTGTCGATGCCGTCATCCGGCGTGGTGCAGACGATCTGCACGTTGAGCGTCGAGCTGCCGCTGGCGTACTCGAGCGCGAAAGTAAAGTGCGAGCTGTCATCCCCACGCGGCGTCCATTTCACCTCGATGCTGTTGTTCGGAAGCACGTTGATCGGACTCATCGTGAACGCGGCCGGCGTGTTGCTGGACACGGTCGCGGCGGGAAACCCGGTCGCGGCACCGGGCGTGGTCACGGTGAACAACGCGCCTGGGGTGATGCCCGCCGTACCGGCTCCCGCGAGGACGTAGTGGGTAATGCCGCTCGTCGTCACCGGCTTGAGGTATCGGGTGACCCCGCCAATGCTCAGCAGGATGCTGTCGCCGGCGCTGATGAAGTCGAGCGGGAGATCCGTCGGTGGGGAATACTGGGCGAGCACGCAGCTGTCGACCGCGCTGCGGCTGTTCTGCAGCTGAAGGATCTGCGCCTGGAACACCGTGCCGGTGGGTGCGACGACATAATTGCCCGGCGTTGTCGGCGAGATGTTGAGAAACACCGTCGCGTATGGACGCGCGGCCGGCGGTTTCACGGTGTCGATGCAGCCGGCCACGGCGATGGTCGCCGCGAGAAAAACGAGCAGCTTGGTCGATCGCATATCTCTCCTGGGGAAACCGCCGCCATCACGGACCGGCGCTGAACGCGCGCGAGCGCGCATGTGCTCAATCTAGCAATATCACCGCGGGTCAGGGATGCGCACCGCCGCGTCGCGGAGCGAGCGCACTGCGAACGCGCCAGCCGCAATCGCCGCCAATATCGCCACTCCAAGCGCGAGGACCGAGAGCGCGTGCAGTTGCCCAAACTGCGCGCGGAGCGGATCAGTCGCCGGCATCAAGTCGATCGGGCCCGTGATCGCCGAGCGGACGCGCTCGATCTTCGCACCGATGACGAACTGCGCCGTCGCGCACGCGACGACGAGGGTCGCGGCGCCGCCGAGCTGTCCGCGGCGCGAGGACGTGTACGCCGGAAGCGCCAACGCGATCAGCGCCGCGCCGACTACGATGCCGGCGACGAGCACAGCCGGCAGCGTCGCACCGACGATCGCGCCGGCGAGCGTGCGCGTAGGCAGCACGCGAAACGCATTTGGAGCGAGCACGGCGGAGAGGAAGACCGCGGCGCCCATCCACAGCGACGCCAGCGCGACACTCGCCACCGCGCGCTTGGGCGCCGGGCTCACCCTCCGCCCACGACGCGCGCCATTCCGTTCAGAAATGGATTCGACTGGCGCTCGCGAGCGATCGTCGTTGCCGGACCGTGGCCCGGATAGACCACGGTTTCCGGCGGCAGCGCGGCGATCAACTCGAGCGATCGGACGAGATCGGGTGCGTGGGCGAACGGGAGATCCGTCCGTCCAATGGAGCCGGCAAACAGACAATCGCCGACGAAGGCGACGCCGTTGCCGTGAATGACGACGTGACCCGGCGCATGGCCGGGTGTGTGCATGACGTCGAAGGCGAGCGATCCCACGCGGAGCACGTCGCCGCCAGCGAGTTGATGGTCCGGCGCGGGCGGAGCCTCGACGGTAAGGCCGAATTTCGCGCCATGCTCCACCGCCCTGTCGTACAGCGGACGATCCGATGGATGCACATGCACCGGCACGTCGAGCGCCCGTTTCACCGCGGCGATGCCGCCGACGTGATCGACGTGCGCGTGGGTGAGCCAGATCGCATCGAGCGTCGCGCCGCTCGCGCGGATGATGCTCACCAGACGATCGCCTTCATCGCCGGGATCGATGAGCACGGCGTGACGTGTCTCGTCATCGATGAGCAGATAGCTGTTTTCCTGAAAGGCGCCCACGACGATCGTCTTGATGCTCATACCGCGTAGCCGCCCGCGCCTTCGATCGGCTCGCCGGCGGTGCCGGACTTGAGCGCCGTCAAATACTTCTCGGCCGCGATCGCCGCGGTCGTTGCGTCCCCGACGGCGGTGGTCACCTGGCGCACCAGCTGTGAGCGCAGATCACCGGCGGCGAAGAGACCGCGAATCGATGTCTCCATGTTGTTGTCGGTAACGATATAGCCCATGGCATCGTGCTCGACGTGCTCGGCGATGATACCGGTGTTCGGGCGAAATCCGATGAAGACGAAGAGGCCCGTCGCCGCGAGATCGCGGTGCGCGTGCGTCTTCACGTCGCGGATGCGAAGGTTATTCACGAGTCCCTGCGCGTCGGCATGAACTTCGTCGACGACAGTATCGAACAGCACCTCGATCTTCGGATTCTCGAACACGCGCTTCTGAATGATCTTCGACGCGCGGAATTCGCCGCGGCGATGGATGAGATACACCTTCGCCGCGTATCGCGTCAGAAAGTCCGCCTCTTCGCATGCCGCATCGCCGCCGCCGGCGACCGCGATGACGTGCTGCTTGAAGAAGGCGCCATCGCAGATCGCGCAGTAGGACACACCCTTCCCCGCGTACTC
Organism: Gemmatimonadota bacterium; assembly: GCA_030948535.1. GTDB lineage: Bacteria > Gemmatimonadota > Gemmatimonadetes > Gemmatimonadales > Gemmatimonadaceae > JALZAE01. The sequence continues at coordinate 24,655 of JALZAE010000045.1, forward strand.
CAACTCTCCTGGAATGCCGAGCTTGATGGGCGTGCCGCCAGCCGTGACGATGACCGTCGGCGAGCGATAGATGTCGCCTTCGTCGGTGATCGTCTCGAAGCTGCCATCCGCCGCGCGCGTGACGCGCTCGACCGTAATGAAGGTCTTGAGCTCGGCGCCGAACTTCAGTGCATGACTGGTGAACTTCTCCGAGAGCTCGCGGCCGAGGATGTGCTCGAAGCCCGGATAGTCCTCGACCAGCTCGGTGTTGAGCAGCTCGCCGCCGCCCTCCGCCAATCGCTCGAGCACCACCGTGCGCAGCATCGAGCGCCCGGCATACATGCCGGCCGTGAGGCCTGCCGGCCCGGCCCCAAT
>JALZAE010000067.1 GCA_030948535.1 Gemmatimonadota bacterium
GCTGGATGCTACGCAGGCAATGTCGCTTGCCGGACTTAGCTGCGAGACCCCGCTCCAACCGGGCGATCATCCCGCGGAGGCCGACAACTACTCCTCGATGTCGAAGTCACGCGCTGACGACGACGCCTGACGCGCGCATCCGTTGATAAGCACGACCGAAATCGTGGCCAGGGCGCGCGCCGTCACCTCGTGACGCGCGCGGCAATGTCGGGAGAGGAAGAAAAGGGCCCGGCACCGCGGTGCCGAGCCCTCGTCCCTTCTGTGCGCCCGACGCTGCTATTCGGCGCGGTGATATTCGATGATCGCCCACGTGGCCACCGCGTTGTACAACGGCGGCCGCCCGTGCGAGCGCGCGGGACGCTCCGCGAGCCGGCGCTGCAGCCGGCCGAGCAGATCGCCCGACGCCAATCCCGCGGTACGTCCTACGCGCGCGAACGCCCGCGCCGCGTCGCGCACTGGCGCCGCCTCGACGCTCACCAGCGGTGATGGCTGGTCGGTCTCCAGATAGACCGACAGCGCGCCGACGACCTGGTCAAGCGCGGCATCGACCGTCGTGAGTGGCAGCTCGGGCTGGGAGCTGTAGTTCGAGATAGGATCGTGCACGCTAGAAAATCTCCGTGTGAGTTGCTGTGGTCGCCGGGATCCAGGATGCGATCAAGGCGACCTGTTGACCGATTGCGAGTCCGACTCAGGTGGCTTCACCCGAACGAGACTGTCGAGAGATGGTATGACCATTGGTGGTGGTGGAGCGCGGAGCGAATCTTCAACGACGGGCGTGGGCCGGCTCGTGCGAGTAGGCGTCTGAGATGGCTTGTTCTTCGCGCGCTGGCGACTAGGCTGTGCGGCTGCCGCTGTTTGGCCGTTCGAGGTGCGCGGCGCCGTCACCTGCGGAGTTGGCGCGGGCGCAGCCGAGGTCCTCGGCGGAGGCGTGCTGGACGGAACGCGCGCGCCGGGGGCCGGCTCGCTCGCCGCGGGCGTCGTCTTGAGCACACCGGACGAGCTGTCGACGATGGAGGTCGAGGGCGTCTGAGGGGTCACCGCTATCGTCGCCGGTGCGGCCGCCGGGGGCACATTCGCCACGGGCCGCGTGCGGGGCGGCGAAACCGCACCCCCCTTCTGATCGCTTATCGACAGCGCGGCGAATGCCACGGTCGCCGCGATGCTCAGCACAACGAGCGCGACCTGCGCCGTCTTCCACGACAAAAAGCGAGCGCGAAAGAAATCCTCGTTCGGATCGATTTCGTCCGGCTTCACGAGCGAGGGGCGCTCGGCGATCGGAACGATGGCGTCGTTCGGCATCACGCGCGTTTTCGGCACCAGCGTCGGCGCCGTCCGCTCCCGCGGCCGAAGTGCGGCCAGTGTCGTGGCGGACTTGCGCACTCGAGCGACCACTGCGGTGGTGAAGGCCAGCGTTTTCCCGCGCACCGGCGACGCTTCCAACGACGCCCGCACCGGAGCGAGGAGCTCTGCGATCGAGGTCGTAGTTTGCGCGGTTCGCGCCGGTTGGCGCTCGGGCTCGGCAACCATGCCGATCGCTTCCACTCCGAAGGCGGGAGTTTCCATTCCCGGAGGCGGACGCTGCGGTGCCGGCAAGAATCGCGGCGGCGTCGCGGCTCGGGGCGCGTCGTGCACCGGTTGCTGCGACGGCGGGGGAAGACGCTCTTCCGAGGGAAGAAGGACGAGCGGAGCTATCGACACCGCGGGGGCGATCGGCTTCTCCTGAATTGCCGGTGCTTGCGGCTCGAGCTCCAGCGCGGGAGGAGCAACGTGAAGGCCGAGCTGGTACTCCATCAACTTGCCTTGCGCGACGGCGACGCGTCCCGCGTCGCCGCGCTCCTGCCAGAGCCGAAGTGCCCGCGTCATCAAAAGCTGCGACTCTTCGCGGTCGCCGCGCGCCGCGCGCGTCTCCGCGAGCGCCTCGAGTGCCTTACCGATGCCCGTGTGCGTTTCTCCGAGCGCTGAAACGCGGATCGACAGGACTTCACGGCGAAGACGCTCAGCCTCCTCCAATTCTCCAAGGGCCTGGCGAACCGTGCCCAAGCTCTCACCCACGTTCGACAGCTCGAGCCGATCCCCCGGCATCGCGCGCCTGATGGTGTACAGTCGCGTGAGTAGCGGCGCGGCGAGCGATAGCGCTCCGCGCTTCAACTGCAGCTGCGCCAGATTGCTCAGGAAGACCGGCACGCTGGGATGGTCGCTGCCCAAACTCGACTCCACGAGCTCGAGCGAGCGTCGCAGGAACGGCTCCGCTCGCGCCAGCTCGCCGCGTGCGATCCACATGTTCGCGAGATCATGCACGCTTTGAAGCACGAGCGGATGCTTCGGGCCGAATTCACGCTCGCGGAGCGCGAGCGCCTGGCTCAGCAGTTCGTTCGCGCGACTGAAGTCACCGCGAAGCATTTGCTCGCGGGCTTCGGCGCTGAGGCTTGCCGCGCGGGACCCGGGCGCACTGTCGGGCGCCCCGGGTCGGTCCGCGGTCGTGGGAAGCGAGGGCTCTCGAGGAGAAGCATCAGTCATCACGCACTACTCCGCCACTCCTTCGCTCGATTGAGGCCCTATGCGCTCCGATGCGCCACTCCGATCTACTGCCGAGGGGCGATCGCGATCGGCTACACAGATGCGTGGCGGTACGGAGACGCGCAAGCCTGGGTTCACCGAGCCCGCCATATCATGGCCTGCTGCGCGATGGATTGAGCTACGAGAGGTGCTCCCACGGACGTGATGGTCACGGAATTATCGTTGAACGCAAGGATGGTACGCTCGTCCAGACCGATCGCCACGCCTCTGGGCACTTGGGACAGCGATAGGCGCTCGACCGGTCGCCCATCGGAGAGTCGGACGCGAACGAGACCGCGATCGGTCGGATAGAGTGCGTATGCGCCGCTCGTGGCAATGCGCGGCGTGCGCAGCGCGGGTTGAAAGAATGGCGGACTCAGGTTGCGAAGGACGCGCATCGAACGATCGAACTGATAGCCCCCGCCGAGCGCGATGGTTCCATTGCGTGCTGCCGAGGTGATCTTGCTCGCCGCATCAGGGACGGCATACGCGAGCGTGAATGCATCGCTGCCAAGCTCGTAGACGTTTCCGCCGCCGCTTGCCTCTGCCCGGGAGACGTAAACGATCCCGCGCTCCGGGGTGCGCGTCAGTCGGGTCACGACGAGCGGCGTGGTCGCCGGTACCAGGTCGCTGCGAACGCGCTGCTGACCCGTGAACGGATTGACCGATACCAGCCGTCCCGACCCGGTGCAGCTGCACGACACGTAGAGGAGCGCCGTGCCGTTCGAGAGTACGGCGACATGCTTCACCGCGGCCGATAGTGTGCCCACCTGCACCGTGAGGGAATCGATGTGCCACGGATGGACTCTCGTGTCGATGATGCCGATCATGGGCGAGTCGCTGTAGCCCACGATCACGGTATCGCCGCTGGCGCTCGCATCGACCGATTCAGTCACATGTGGTAGCGTCGCCGATTCGACATCGGCCTGCGTCGCGAGGGAAAACGCGTGCAGCACGCGTCCGCCGTAGTCCGCTTCGTACAAGAGTCCGCGTGCATTGTCGAACAGCCCATCGACGATGGGCGAGTGCGCGACGACGGTCGCGGCGGGTGTCGAAGTAGGGTAGAGCCAGATTTCCGACGCGCCCGCGGGACTGACTTCCGCCAAGTGACCAGTGAGGTCGCGAGCGAAGAGGCCGATCGTGAGGGGTCCGAGCGGGGTGTTGCGCACCGCAATGTCGATGCGAACTGTGGCCACGGTGTCGCGCATCGGAATGCTGTCGCGCTCGCTTCCTCCGAAAATCACGCCGAACCACGCAAGGCCGGCCGCCGAGTGGGCGGTCGCATCTATGTGGATCGTATCGCCCAAGGTGAAGGCCCGGGCGTTCAGGCTGGACGACATTCCCCCGCTCCAATCGAGCACGCCGCCGGAGATGGCGGGGCCTGATAGGGGTGGTGGCTGGGTCGGCCCGCTCGCGCCATGGCACGCGGCAAGGAGCACGACGAGCAGAGCGTTCGCGCGGTGGGTGTGCTTCACAGTCATCAGGCTCAACGGGTTGCGGAGCCACCGAGCAGGAGGGGTGGCCGCCAGAGGGTAGGGGTCGGTACGGGCATTAGCAACCTCCGCGCCGCTGAGTGGTACGATCTCGTGTCTCGACCGTAGCCGGGCGACTACAACGGAGCATCACATTAACGGATTCCCGTTTTACCGTCGAAAACCGTTGCGAGGCCCCGTACCGGACGCGATATTGCCCCTCCGCCGCGAGTGTTGATGGCGGGACACACGGACGTCGCAAGTGTACAAGTCGGCGGCCGGGAAGCGGCACAGCGGGTTTTGTGACCCGCATCACTTTGAAATTGAGCGCGAAATGTCCTCGGGGCACCTGACTCCGTACAATGGTTTGAACGACGCGTCTCCCGGCCTCATCGGTCCGGGTGGCGGCATGGATCCACCGGACCCCGTCTCGCCGGCGACCTCGGCGAAGATTCCTTGGACGCGCTACCTCGCCGTCGCGAAGCGATTCCGCATTCCGATCGCGCTCATCGTGCTCGTCGGCACGGGGCTCGGCGTGCTCGCCACCCGATTCCTGCCAAAGAGCTATGAGGCGGGTGGAACGCTCTGGATCTCGACGACCCAGCCCTTCGACCAACAGCGCAGCGGACCCATCCGTCCGCAGGAGCTCCTCAGCTCCAACAATTGGGTCGAGCTGTTTCGAAGCTTCGCCGTTGCCGATCACGTCGTCAGCCGGCTCACACTGAATGTCACGCCGGCGATTGCGGCCGATGAGGAAGTGTTCTCCGGTTTCGTCGCCGACTCGATCCTGCGCCCCGGCCACTACACGATGTCGGTCGACTCCGCCCGCCGTTCGTACACGCTCATGCGTCAGGGGACTCCGGCGCCGGTCGAGCGCGGTGTGCTCGGTGATTCGATCGGCCGCCGCCTCGGTTTTCACTGGGCGCCCGCGCCAGCATTGTTCGCGCGCCGGAGCTCGGTGGAATTCAGCGTGACCACACCGCGGCAAGCCGCCGGCGATCTCATGAGCCGCATCTCGATGAACCTTCCGGAGAACAGCGTCTTTCTCCGGGTGACTTTGAAGGGCGATCAGCCGACGCCCACGGCACGCGCGCTCAACGCGTACATGGAAGAATTTGTGAAGACGGCGGCTGAGCTCAAGCGCCGCAATCTCGCCGAGTTCGCCCGCATCCTGGATGCGCAGCTCAAGGAGTCGGCGCGTACGCTGCGCGAAGGCGAGTCGTCCCTCGAGCATTTCCGCATGAAGACCATCACCCAGCCGACGGAAAACGCTCCCGTCGCGTCTGGCTTGGCGCAGACGAAGGATCCAGTGTTCTCGAATTTCTTCGCCGAGCGCGTGGACCTCGAGAATGTGCGACGCGACCGCGAAGCGCTCGAGCGCATCCTTGGCGAAACGCAGGGCGTCGGTCTGTCGTCGGCGCTGCTGTCGCTGCCGGGCGTGGTGGAAGGCGATCCGCAGCTCAAGTCCACGCTCACCGAGCTGTACACGCAGCAGGCGAAGCTGCAGGCAATGCGCAACAGCTTCACCGAGGAGTACAAGCCGCTCAAGGACGAAGCGCAGGTCGTTCGGACGATGGAAACGCAGACGATCCCCGCGCTCGCTCGCGCGGCCGTCGAGCGTCTTCGCCGGCGTGAGAGTGAGCTGGATCGGCGCGTCACCGGCGCATCGGCCGAGCTGCGCAACGTGCCCGCGCGTACGATCGAAGAGAATCGCCTGCGTCGCGAAGTAGCGGTCGGCGAGAATCTCTACACGACGCTGCAGGGTCGATATGAGACCGCGAAGCTCGCCGCGGCGAGTGCCATTCCCGACGTGTCCGTACTCGACAGAGCGGTCGGCGCAGTGCCGCCCTCTCGCAGCAAAGCACCCTTCCTGGTCTTCGCGGGATTCGCCGCGAGCGTGGCGCTCGCCGGCGCCTTTGCGCTTGTCGCCGATGGTTTGGATCGCCGCTTCCGTTATCCGGAGCAGGCCGAACACGATCTCGGGTTGGAGATTCTCGGTGCGGTTCCGCGGCTACGCCGCGCCGATGAAGCTCAGGATCCGGAGATCGCCGCGCAGGTGGTCGAGGCCTTCCGCACGATCCGCCTCCAGATGGTGAACGACCTGCCGCGCCAAGCGGGAGCGATCGCGCTCACCATCACCAGCCCCGGTGAAGGCGATGGCAAGACCACAGTGTCGTCGAACCTCGGGCTGTCGTTCGCCGAGGCCGGCTATCGCACCGTGCTCATCGATGGCGATACGCGGCGCGGACAGCTGCACGCGATCTTCAACTTGGATCGCCGTCCTGGACTCATCGACTATCTGATGGGTGCCGTCACGCTCGACGAGACGCTGCGTCCCAGCTCGGACGAGCGCTTGATGATCATCACCTCGGGCATCCGCCGGCATCGCGGGCCGGAGATGCTCGCGTCGGCGGAAATGGCGAAGCTCATCGCGGAACTTCGGAAGCGTTTCGATGTAATCATCGTCGACAGCCCGCCGCTGGCGGCGGGGATCGATGCGTACGCGCTCGGCGTTACGACCGGCAGCATGCTGCTGGTGCTGCGCGCGGGTGTCACGGATCGGCGCGTGGCCAAGGCCAAGCTGAATCTGCTCGACAAGCTGCCGACGAGAGTGCTCGGCGCCGTGCTCAACGACATCGACGATAGCGGGCCGTATCGCCAGTACGGCTATATCGGCTCGTACTATACCGCGGAAGATGAAGAGATCGTTCGTTCGCGGCTGCCAAGCGGGGCCATTTGATCGCGCGCTGTCGGCGAATGCTCACCGAATGTGCAACGCCGCGATCGCGATCTGGTAGCGGCTTCGAACATCACCCATTGCGACGAGCGATCTCGGTGCGGACTAGCTGGACGACGAACACCCATCGCTCCGCCGCCGTGCGTAAAGTGGGGATGCTGCTGCGAAGCTGTGCGGCGGTGCTCGCGTTGGGGGCGTTCGCGGCGTGCTCGCATCCGAAGCCGATGGTGCTGCCGCCCGTGAGCGACACGGGCCCTCATGCGACCGCGGCGTCCCGTGCCGAGCTGACGGCGGCCGCGGTCGCGGCGGAGCAGATGGCCGCCGCGCAGGGTGTGACGCCGGCGGTGCGTACCGCGAAGCTGGCCGAGGCCGCGGCGCTCCGCGAGCGGCTGCGCGACGGAGATTTCCGCGTCGGCGACCGCATCGTGCTCGTCGTCGACGGACAAAAGATCATGTCGGACACGTTCGTGGTGCAGCCGAAGAGACGGCTCTCCATTCCCGACATCGGCGAAGTCTCGCTCGACGGGGTGCTGCGCTCCGAGCTTCGCGGCTATATGGTCACGCAGATCGGACGATTCATTCGCAATCCGAGCGTACAGGCGACCGGCCTCATTCAGCTCGGCGTGCTCGGGCAGGTTTCACGGCCCGGCTTTTACTGGATCTCGCCAGACCTTCTCGTCAGCGATGCCATCATGCGCGCCGGCGGACCGACGTCCACGGCGAGCCTCGACGGGACGCTGGTCATACGTGAGTCCAAGCCGTGGCTCGACGCGCCGACGACGACGCAGGCAATCAACGGCGGAAGGACGCTAGACCAGCTCAATATTCGCGGCGGCGATCAGATCATGGTCGGACAACATGAGGGCTTCGATTGGGAGCGCGCCGCGCGCATCAGCAGTCTCATCACGACCATCGGATTTGCGATCTATGCCATTGCAGCCAGACGATAGCGCCGGGCAGGCGGGGTCGCGCATATCGCACGATCACTACGCGCCCTCCACTCCACGGCCGATGCGCCCGCGGCGAGAATCTCCAGGCGCGCGTGGAATCCCGGTGTACGACGACGGTCCGGCGGGACGCGATCGGATCGCACCGATCGACATCCAACCGACCGCCGATCGTCATTCGGGGGAGATCGAGGATTCCATCGACACGGCGGAGCTCGTCGCTCGCGCATTGGAGCGTCGCGCGACCGCGGCGCAGAAGGTCATCGGGCTGTCGACGATCGCGCCGCGGGCGCGATCGGAGCTCATGAACCGTGCGGTGAACTTCATGCTCGCGCTCGTCGCGCTCATCGTGCTCGCGCCGGTCATGCTCGTGGTGGCGCTGGCGATCCGGTTGTCATCGCCCGGTCCGGTCATCAACGCGCAGACGCGCGTCGGCATCGATCGCCGCCGTCGCCGCGCCGACGCGATCTTCGATCGTCGCCATTCCGACCACGGTGGACTGGTCTTCACGATCTACAAGTTCCGCTCGATGCGGGTGGACGCGGAGACCAAGGGCGCCGTGTGGGCGCTGCCCAACGATCCGCGCGTGACGCCCATCGGCAAGCGCCTTCGGCAGCTGCGCCTCGATGAGCTGCCGCAGCTCTACAACGTTCTCAAGGGCGACATGAACATCGTCGGCCCGCGGCCGGAGCGGCCGAGCATCTTCGCGCGCCTGCGTGAGGACATCTCCGATTATCCGTTGCGCCAGCGCACCAAGCCCGGTCTCACGGGATGGGCGCAGGTGAATCAGGCGTACGACGCGAACATGGACGATGTGCGCTCGAAGGTTCGCTACGATCTCGAGTACATCCAGCGGCAGTCGCTTGCCGAAGATCTCAAGATCATGCTCAAGACCGTGCCCGTCGTGCTATTTCGGCGTGGCGGGTGGTGAGCCGGAACCGGCGCTCGCGCTGGCGGTATCGCGCCGCGTAGGCTCCCACGTCGCCACTCGCTGGCGGCGTAGCAGCCGTGCCCAAGCCAGCACGCCGGCGAGCGCTGTGCTGAGCGCGTAGCCGGCCAGAGCGAGCGCGAAGGGTGGTGTGCGATCCGAGGGCCATCGCAGGGCGAGCGTGCCCGTGAACGCGCCCAGAGCGCCAAGGACGAGGAGCCAGCGCGCCGCGGCGTGCTCCGGCGCGAGGATCACCAGGCCGACGATCGCCAACACTCCGGCGGGATAGACCAGCCATCGCGCGAGCTTGTGACTGACGAGCATGAGCGCGAACCCACCGTACCGCGCGGGGTTCATCAGCGACCGCTGATACCACAACGTCTGTAGGCCCTGGCCCATCGTGCGCGCCTTGCGGCGCAGCTCGGCACGGAGCGTCTTGGTGCGCGGCACGATGCACACGGCGTCGTCGATCGAGACCGATCGCAAGCCCAGCGCGCGCGCCTGCATCGGCGCGGCAAAGTCGCGCGTCATCTCGACCGGGAGCGTGGGGTCGTGGAGCGGTCGCCGATAGGCGTACAGACAACCGCTCGCGCCGACGATCGAGCCCAGTCGCGTCTCGAGTTGCCGCACCCACATCTCGTAGCCGACGTAGGTCGATTCGCTGCGATTGGCTTCGCTCGCTTCGCCCACGCTGATGTCGCGGCCCGAGGCGACGCCGACGGTCGCGTCCGAGAACGCACGCACGAGCGCCTTGAGCGAGTGCGGCAGGATGCGGATGCTGGCATCGGTGTTGACCACGATGTCGCCGCGCATCGCGACTGCCGCGGCGTTCTCCGCTGCCGTCTTCCCACCGCGGGCGGCAAGACGAAACAGCTCCACGCCGCGCGCCGCGTATTCCCCGACGATGGCGTCGGTGCCGTCGCTCGACGCGTCGGAGAGGATGAGTAGCTGGCGCCGGTCCGCGGGATAGTCGGCGGCGAGCACGCTCTCGATCGCCTCGCGAATCGCCGCCTGTTCGTTGTAGGCCGGAATGCTGATCGTGATCAGCGGCCACGTGTCGGGATCGCTTGCCAGCTGCACGGCCGGCCGTCGCGCCGCGAGCGCGCGAAGGACCAGCGGGTACAGCGCGTACGCGTACACGCCGCAGGCGACCGGGGCGGCGATGAAGAGGAGGGCGAGCGTCGTCACGTGCGATGCATCCGCGCCGCGCTGGCGGTCACGGGATGTGGAGGACCCGGCGCTTCGAGCGCACAATCTTCGGTTCGCGCCGCGGCCTCACGCGATCGTAAACGGCATCGTACTGATCGAGCCACGCGTCGAAATCGTAGCTCTCGGCCAGCCGCGCGCGCGCGGCCGCCACGCGCTTCCCGGCGGCGACGCGATTGTCGAGCGTGGCGGTGATTGCGCGGGCGAGGGCGATCGGATCCTCGGG
>JALZAE010000074.1 GCA_030948535.1 Gemmatimonadota bacterium
ACCGTAGCCAACACGTTCGACTGTGGTTCTGTGACGACGAGTCCGAGCGAGCCGATCAGTCGCGCGGCGGCACTCTTCAGATCGTCTGGGACATCCTGGCCGTCGGTGACCCAGCGCGTCGGCAGATCCATCCGCAGCGCGAGGTCGGCGACGCCGCACTCGTTCGGCACTTCGTCCAGCTTGGTGAGGAGCAGGTGCGTGGTCTTGTTCTGGGCGAAGATCCCGCGCTGCGCCAACGCGATGTCGGTACGCAGCGTCGCGGGCAGCACGAGATGCACTTCGTCGGGCGAGATGACGCGAAGCAGGTCCTGCCATTCGTCGCTCGGCCGGCGGATCTTCGGACTTCTGCCCGGCGTGTCGACGAGAATCACGTCGCACTTGTTCAACCGCTTGAGCGCCGGTCCGATCTCGCGAATGTCGTAGATGATCTCGAGCGGGAGCTCGGCGATCTCGGCGTAGGTCTGGATCTGCTCGAGCGCGCCGACGCGATACGTGTCGAGCGCGAGCAGTCCGACGCGGCGCGCGCCGAACGCCTCGGGGCTGACGGCGAGCTTGGCGATCGTCGTCGTCTTGCCGGCGCCCGTCGGACCGACGAGCGCGACGATGAGCGGACCGGAGTCGCCGCGTCCGCCCGAGCGGCTCGGGAGGATCGGCGGCGCGACCTGCAGCCGCCGGCGTACGCGCTCCACTTCGACCGACGTCGTGGCGACGATCTCGAGCGCGCGCACCTGGCCGAAGCGGACGGTCGTCGTGCGCAGCACCATCACGTCGTCGCCCAGCGAGGCGCGCGCCATGGCGTACACGGATTGCAGATCGGTACCGCGAAAGGTCTCAAGCCGCATTCGGCAGCTCCCACGTGGCGACGGAGTTCAGTTTGACGTGCGACGGCAGCTCGGCGAGCGAGATGACGGGCAGCTGCGGCATCACCGGCTCGATCAGCCTGCGAATGCCGACGCGCAGCGACGGCGGCGCGATCAGCGGCAGCGGGCGGCCGTCGCTGGCGTAGGTGGTCGACAGCATGTTGAGATCGCGCAGCAGGTGCGCGAGTGAATCCGGATTGAGCAGCGCGGTCGACTGCGGCTGACCTTGACGGGGTGAGAACAAGCCCATCAACGACGCTTCGAGTCTTGGCCCAACGCTCACGCCGCGCACCGAGCCGCTGGCATCGAGGAACAGCCGCGCGATGACGTGGGTGAGCGCGCGACGCACGTGCTCGCACAACACCTCAGGATCCTTGCTGTGCTCGCAGGCATCGCCCAACGCCTCGAGAATCGTGACCAAATCGCGAATCGGAATCCGCTCGCGCAGCAGACGCTGGAGCACGCGGTGCAGCGTACCGAGTGAGATCTTGCCCGGCAGTAGATCCTCGCACAGCGCGGGGTGCGTCTTCTTGAGTGTCTCGACCATTTCCTGTACGTCCTGACGGCCGAGCAGATCCGCGGCGTTCGCCTTGAGCGTCTCCATCAGATGCGTCGCGACGACGGTACTCGGCTCGACGACGACGTAACCCGAAGCCTCGGCGTCGCTGCGTCGCGTGGCGGCAATCCATCGCGAGGGCATGCCGAACGACGGATCGATGGCGTCCATCCCTTCGATCTGTTTGAGCACCTGCCCGGTATCGAGCGCCATGAGAAAGCGCGGCATCACTTCGGCGCGCGCGATCTCGGAGCCGCGCAGCTTGATGACGTATTCGTTGGCCGGAAGGCGGATGTCATCGCGAATGCGAATGGGCGGCACGAGGATGCCGAGCTCGAGCGCGGCCTGCTTGCGCAGGAGAGAGATGCGCTCGAGCAAGTCGCCGCCCTGGCGATCGTCGACGAGCGGGATGAGAGCGTAGCCCACCTCGAGCTCGATTGGATCGATCTGCAGCAGCTCCTTCACCGGATCGTGCGGTACGGGCGCCGGCAGTGCGTCGTGAATCTCGGCCGCCGTGATGTCGTCGCGGGTCTTTTCGGCTTTGCTGGAGATGCGCGCCAACAGCATCATGCCGCCGGACATGGCGAGAAAGGGAACGCGCGGCATTCCCGGAACGAGGCCGAAGGTGCCGAGCACGCCGCTGGCGATCCACATCGCGCGCGGATGCGCGCCGAGCTGGGTCGCGAGGGTATTGCCCATGCGGGTGCCGCCGCCCGCGTTGGTGACCATGATGCCGGCGGCGGTGGAGACGATCAGCGCGGGAATCTGCGCGACGAGTCCTTCACCGACGGTGAGGATCGTGTAGGTGCCGGCGGCCTGTCCGATGGGCAGTCCGCGCTGCACGACGCCGATGAAGATGCCGCCGATGATGTTGATGCCGGTGATGAGCAGGCCGGCGATCGCATCGCCTTTCACGAACTTCGACGAGCCGTCCATGGCACCGTAGAAGTCGGCCTGGCGCGCGATCTCCTCGCGGCGGCGGCGAGCTTCCTTTTCGTCGATGAGTCCGGCGGAGAGATCGGCGTCGATCGCCATCTGCTTACCGGGCATCGCGTCCAAGGTGAAGCGCGCGGCGACTTCGGCCACGCGGCCGGCGCCCTTGGTGATGACGATGAAGTTGATGCCGACGAGAATCAGGAAGAGGACGAGGCCGACGGCGTAGTTGCCGCCGATGACGAACTCACCGAACGCCTGAATGACCTGTCCGGCTTCTCCCTTCGAGAGAATCAAACGTGTGCTCGAGACGTTGAGCGCGAGCCGGAACAGCGTGAGCAGCAGCAGCAGCGCGGGAAAGATCGAGAAGTCGAGCGGGTCCGTCGTGTACAGCGCGACGAGCAGCACGACGAGCGACAGCCCGATACTCAGCGCGAGGAAGAGATCGAGCAGGATCGACGGCAGCGGCAGGATCAGCAGCGCGATGACGAAGACGACCGCCACGGCGAGACCGACCTCGGCGTTGCGGCGCGCCGGCCCTTCAACGAGTACCTGGCCTTTGCTCACAGCGTGGCTCCGACCGTCGCGCCCTTCCAGCGGCGGGGGGCGAGGGCGCGCTGCTTCAGCACGAAGGCGAGAATCTCGGCCACGGCCAGGTAGAGCTCGGCCGGGATCATAGTGCCGAGCTTCGCCGAGGCGAAGAGGGCGCGCGCGACGGGCTTGTTCTCGATGACGGGCACGCCATTCTCGAAGGCGATCTGCTTGATGCGCTGGGCGATCTTGCGCTGCCCCATCGCCACGACGATCGGCGCGGGAGCGTTATCGGGGTCGTAGATCAGCGCGACGGCGATGTGGGTAGGGTTGGTGATGACGACGTCCGCCCGCGGGACGTCCTGCATCATGCTCTTGCGAGCTTTGGCGCGGGCGAGGGTGCGCATGCGCTGCTTCACCATCGGATCGCCGTCGCTCTGCTTCGATTCCATCTTCACTTCCTGCCGGCTCATCTTCAGCGTCTTCTCGTGCTGCCAGAGCTGATAGGCGTAGTCCACCAACGCCAGCGACAGGTACGACAGGCCGGCCATCATCAGCATCTTGACCGAGTAGTGCTTGACCAGCATCAGCAGCGCCAATGGCGTCTGCTGCGAGAGCGCGAGGATGTCGGGCATCGCCGTGGTCAGCGCCTTGTAGACGACCGATCCGACGATCAACAGCTTGGCGAGCGATTTGACCAGCTCGGCAATCGACTGCACGCCGAGCATGCGCTTGGCGTTCTCGAGAGGATTCAGCTTGCCCCAGTTCGGGCCGAGGGGCTTCATCGAGAGCACGCCGCGCGCTTGCAGCGTGCTGATGCCGAGCGAGATCCCCATCATCGAGAGCATGAACCACACGAGGGCGAGCAGCGCACGCCCTCCCATGTACTGGAAGTACGTGATCGCCGTGCTGCCATCCTGGCTCAACTGGCCGCTGGCCGTGAGACCGTAGCCGAAGAGCGATGCGATGCTCTTGCAGAGCTGCACGCCCGCGACGTTGAGCGTGAGCGCGGTGCCGAGCAGCAGGATGGCCGTGGTGAGCTCCTGCGACTTCGGGATCTTTCCCTCTTCGTGCGCGTCCTGCCGCTTTTTCGGCGTCGCTTCTTCTGTACGTTCCTGGCCGTCGTCAGCCATACTCAGCGACCTCCCGGAACGGCGAGGGCGCGGAAGACCGTCGTGAGCATCACGTCGTAGTCGGTCTGCCAGTTGATGAAGTACGCCGCGATATACGGGAGCGACGCCGCGAGGGCGAAGAGGCCGAGACCGATCTGGATCGGGAAGGCGAGGGCGAGCACGTTGAGCTGCGGCGCCGCGCGGCTGAGCACGGCGAGCGCGGCGTTGGCGATGAGCACCGTCGCGATGACCGGGGCCGCGAAGCGCAGTCCCATCGCGAAGAGCGATCCACCGAGCGAGACGATCGCCGCGATGCCGTTCGGCATGTTGAGCGATGCACCGACGGGAATCGCCTGCGTGCTGGCCGAGAGCGACTCGATGATCGCGATGTGGCCGTTGAGCGCGAGCATGAGCGACACCGCCATCATCTGCGTCAACGTCGCGAGCACCGGCGCCTGCGTGTTGTTGAGCGGATCGAGCAGTGCCGCGCCGGAGAGGCCGATCTGAATGGCGATGAGATCGCCCGCCGCCTCGGCCGCGCCGACGAAGATCGCGGCGCCGAGCCCGATGGCGAAGCCGACGAGCAGCTCGCTGATCATCGTCGCGGGGGTGACGGCGGCGTTCGGCGCGGCGTGCGCCAGCGCGACCGGCTGCAGCAGGACGGTGAGTACGATGAGCACGGCGGTCCGAACCGTCACCGGCACCGCCGTCGAGGAGAAGACGGGGGCGATGAGGATGAGGCCCGTCATGCGCGTGCCGAACAGCACGAGCACGGCCGCCGATTGGGGGGCGAACAGGTCGACGGAGCCGGCGAGCTGCATGAACATCAGGAGATCAGGGAGGGCAGCGAGCGAAAGAGCTCGGTCGTGTATTTCACGAGCATCTGCAGCATCCAGGGCAGCGCGATCAGGAAGCACACGGCGACGGCGAGGAGCTTCGGCACGAACGACAGCGTCTGTTCCTGGATCTGGGTCACGGCCTGGATCACGCTCACGATCAGACCGACGACCAGCGCCACGATCAGCAGTGGGCCGGCCACCATGAGGCAGATCATGATGGCGTTTCGGGCGAGATCGACGACCATCGAATAAGACATGGTGGATGTCAGATGTCAGAAGTCAGATGTCGGTGGAACGGCGGGACTGCGACTGCGGATCGTCAACTAGACTGCCAACCAAACTGCCAACGGAACTGCCGACCAACCCTTTACTTGAAGCTGGTGACCAGTGATTGGATCACGAGCGACCAGCCGTCGACGAGCACGAAGAGGAGGAGCTTGAACGGAAGGGAGACCATCGCGGGGGGCAGCATGAACATGCCCATGCTCATCAGCACGCTCGACACGACGACGTCGATGATGATGAACGGGAGAAAGAGCGCGAAGCCGATCTGGAACGACGTGCGCAGCTCGCTCGTGACGAAGGCGGACATCAGCACCACCAGCGGGACATCCGACTCCGTCTTCGGCCGCGCCGTGTTGCTCATCTCGAGGAACGTGTTGATGTCGCGGTCGCGCGTCTGCTTGAACATGAAGGTGCGGAACGGCACCACCGCGACCGACATCATCTGCGCCTGCTCCATCTTGCCGTCCATCCACGGCTGCAGCGCTTCCTGGTTCACCTGGCGAAGCGTCGGCGCCATCACGAAGCCGGTGATCAGCAGCGCCATCCCCGCCACCAGGTGCGCCGGCGGCGCGCTCTGTGTGCCGAGCGCCTGACGCAGGAAGTGCAGCACGATCAGGATACGCGTGAAGCCCGTCATCATCAGGAGCAGCGTCGGGAGCAGCGTGAGCACGCCCATCATCACGATCACGCCGACCGATCCGCTCAACCGCAGACCGCCGTCGCCGCTCTTCTGTTGACCGAGCTTGAGGTCGAGCTGCGGTACGAGCCGCGCCAGCATCGTGTCGACCCGAGCCGAGCCATTCTTGGCGCTGTCGAGGCGCGCCTGCGCGTTGGCAATGTTCCGCTGCGTGAGCGCGCCCTGCTGGCTCGCGCTGATGTTGCCCAACTGCCGCGGCACCTGGATCTGACTGCGAATCTGCGCCCCGGCTGCGCCCGCCGACATCCCGGCGACGAGCAGCACGGCGATCGATGAGCGAACGGCGTTGCGAAGGATCGACATGAAGTCGCGCGGCTGGCCGGCGGGCTGCGCGGTGACGGGACCGGTGAGCTTGAGGGTCGCCGTCATGATGCCAAGCGACTCGGGATCGAGCTGCAGCAACGGGCGAACGCCGCCGTCGCCGACCGAGACGGCGAGGACTTTCTCACCGATGCGCACCACCGCCAGACCCTGGCGCGGTCCGAGGGGAAGACGCTGTACGACTTCCATCTGAATGCGCGAGCGGCCCGTCACCGTGCCCTGCGTGAAACGGCGCAGCATGCGAAGCGCGACGCCAAGCAGCCCGAGTACGAGCGCCAGCATCCCGAACACGCTGAGCATCGCGCCTGCGGTCAAGTGGAGCCTTCACGGCCGGGGTTGGCCGAGCTGACGATGCGCGTGATGCGAATGCCGAAGTGCTCGCCGAGCACCACGACCTCGCCCTCGGCGAACAGCCGCTCGCCGACGTAGATGTCGATCGGCTCGCCGGCCAGGCGCTCGAGCTGGATGACCGAGCCGCGGCCGAGTCGAAGAATTTCCTGCACCGTCATGCTGGTGCGGCCGAGCTCGATCGAGAGCGGCAGCGTCAGGTCGAGCAGCATCGAGAGAGGCACTTCGCCGGAGTTGAGCATCCCGTTGCCGAGCTCGGCGAACACGGGATCGGAGGGCGAGACCGTAGCGGAGGTGCGGGTGGCGCTGGAATCCATTGGTGGCGGATCCTGTCAGGAGGAGGAGCGGTGAACTACTACTGCGTCGTGCCCGAGACCGAGGGCGCTGGCGGCGCCTCGGCTACGGTGTCGGTGACGCGGACGGCGAGATTGCCGTTCACCCGTCCGACGGTCGCGCGAAAGCGGAGCTGCTGGCCGACGTGGATGTTGATGTCGGCGTTGCGCGACATGCCGGTGAAGATCACTTGACCCACCGCGAGCGCGGCGAGCTCACGCATCGGCATGCGTACTTCGGGGAGACGCGCCGCCACGAGCACGTTCGTCTGGCGAAGCGACTTCTCGGTGAGCTGGCGGTTCGTGGCCAGCTCCGTCTCCGAGCCGGTCGCATCGTTGATGCGGCGCGGACCGGCACTGAAAAACTTGTGGAGCGCCGCGAAGGGGAGGCATAGCATGAGCTGGCTCTGCGATCCCGCGGCGGAGACGTCGACGTACGCGACGAGCACCGGATCTTCACGATTCGATGCGCGCAGAATCTCGGGGATCGACTCGAAGCCGCTGAGGTTCAGCCCGAGCGGCGTGTGATCGGCCCAGATCTCCTGCATCAACTGCGTGATGCGCGAGCCCACGACGCGAATGGCCAAGCGCTCCATCGGCGTGAGGGCGCGGTGCATCGTCGTCGCCGCGCCGCTACCGCCGAAGAGGCGGTCGACGAGGAAGTAGGCGAACTCGTTGCCGAAGTTGATCACGCCCTGCTGCTGGCCGCTGTCGACGATGTCGAAGATGTACGCGGCGCACGGCGTCTCCATCGTGGCGATGAACTCGCCGAACGAGAGCTGCTCGACCGAGCGCAGCTTGAGCTCGATCTGGCCGCGCACGCGTCCCATCAGCCAACCCTCGAGCGTCTGCACGAGGCGCCCGTACATCGCTTCGAGCGTGCGAAGACGCTCCTTCGACACCCGGTGCGGGCGACGGAAATCGTAGCGCTGCAGGTCGAGCCGGCCTGAGCGCGGCTCCGACGCGTTGCCGGCAGCGGAGTCGGCCGCTTCGGACGCGTGACCGAGCGCGGTCGCCAATTCCTCGGGAGAGAGCATGTCGGGGGCTCGCGAGTCGGCGACGGTTACTGAATGACGAACTGGGGGAAGTACAGCTTCTTGATGCCGTCCTTCGAGCCGACCATGCTGTCGATCGCGGTCTTCAGCTCTTCCTTGAGCGCTTCGCGCAGCGTGGGGTCGGACAGCTCTTCCACCGTTTTGCCACCCAGCACGCGGAGCATGATGTCGCGCACTTCCGCGTCGTGGCTCTTGAGGTCATCGGCGACGCCCTGGTTCTTCGTCGCGAACGCTGCGGAAACCATCAGGAAGCGCGTGCCGCCCGACTTCGCGGGATTCAGCACGACGTTGTCGACCTGGTGCATCGGCAGCGTCGCGGACGCGCCTTCTTTGCCGCCCTTGTGCTCGTCGGCCTTTTTCTCGTGTCCCCCCTTCGCGTCGCCACCTTCAGCGGCCGACGTGTCGGCGGGCGCATGGCCCTTGGCGAGCAGCGGTCCGAGGACATACGAGCCGCCCCCCACGCCGACCACCAGTCCGAGTACAACGGCGACGATGACTTTGATCATCCCGCCTTTTTTCTTGGGAGCCGCTTCGCCTTCGGTGGATTCGGGTTCGTCAGACATGGGGTCGGGGCGGGGGGGAGGAGGGACGGACATCGCGCCGCGGATGCGCGTGGCTAGCGCGTCCGGTAAAGGCAGGACGGAGGCCACGATGCACCCCCATTTTCCGGGCTCCCTTCGAGTGATTCAAAGCACTCCACCCTTACGACTTACATCGTTGGCGCTCGTCCCCGGAGATGCTGCGCCGCACGAGGCACGGATTACCACACGGCACTTATTGCCGGAGCGCGGCGGCGAAAAGTGCCGCTCGCCGCGCGGTGGCTATCCGACGAGCGCTTCTTCCCGCGTCAGATAGTCGTCGACATCGGCGGGCGCCATCGGGCGGGCAAAGTGGTAGCCCTGCGCGAGCGCACAGCCGAGCGAGCGGAGCTCATCGGCCTGCGCCGCGGTCTCGACGCCCTCGGCGACGGTGCGAAGCTTCATGGTGTCGCTCAGCGCGATGATCGTGCGCACGAGCGCGGAGTCCTTGCCGCCGGCGCCGAACCCGTCGATGAACGATTTGTCGATCTTGAGAATGTCCACCGGGAAGCGTTGCAGATAACTCAGCGACGAGAAACCGGTGCCGAAGTCGTCGATCGCCAAGCGGACGCCGAGCGACTTCAGATCCTTGAGCCGGTGCAGCGTGTCGTCGGTGTTGTGCATGATCACGCTCTCGGTGATCTCGAGCACGAGGCTCTCGGCGCCGAGACCGGAGTCGCGCAGCGCAGTCGCCACATCCTCGACGAGCGACGCGTTGTCCAGTTGGCGGCCGGAGATGTTGACGCTCACGCTCACACCATGCGCGCCCGGGTGGCGCGTCTGCCACTCGCGCGCTTCCGTGCACGCCGCCAGCAACGCCCAGCGCCCGAGCGGAACGATGAGTCCCATCTCCTCGGCCAGGGGGATGAACGTCGCCGGAGAGACGAGACCTTTTTCCGGATGCAGCCAACGGCAGAGCGCCTCGAGCCCGGAGAGGCGCCCGGTGTCGAGCTCGACGATCGGCTGGAAGTGGAGCACGAACTCACCGCGCTCGACCGCGTGGCGCAGATCGGCCTCGAGCTCGAGGCGTGCGAGCACGGCGGTGTGCATCTCCGGCTGGAAGATCTCGTAGCGTCCTTTGCCGCGGCTCTTCGCCGTGTACATCGCGACGTCGGCGTTGCGGAGCAGCTCGCCCGCGCCGCCATCGCTGGTCGCCTGCGCGATGCCGATGCTGGCGCCGACCGCCACGGGCTTCCCTTGCAGCACGAATGGCAGCTGCAGCGCGGCGACGATGCGCTCGGCGATGGCGACGATGGTGCCGATGTCGGGCGCGTCCTCAATCAGCACGGCGAACTCATCGCCGCCGAGGCGCGCGCCGGTGTCCGCGGCGCGAATGCACTCGACCATGCGCTCCGATACGCCGACGAGCAGGCGATCGCCTTCGCCGTGCCCGAGGCTGTCGTTGACCGCCTTGAAGT
>JALZAE010000095.1 GCA_030948535.1 Gemmatimonadota bacterium
GGGGCGCGCCGTGACGCGACAGCAGGCGCGCGGGCCGGCAGCTCGGCCGCGACGCGCGTGCCGCTTCCGCGTGCGCTCGTGAGATACCCCTCGGCCGCGAGCTGCTCGTAGGCGAGCACCACCGTGGTGCGTGAGACGGAGAGCTCCGACGCGAGCACGCGGGTCGATGACACGAGGGCGCCCGGCGCGATTCGTCCAGCCAGGATCGCCTCGCGCAGCCCCCGGTAGAGCTGTCGCTGCAACGGCTCCGCGGAGCGATCGTCCAGTGACAACAGCGGCGGCAGCGAGCGTTGCGCCGGCCGGCGAGGGCGAGATGGCATAGGTGGTATGATCAATTAGGTGAAAAGTGGCGCTAACAGTGAGGCCAGTCTCTCGTAGGTTACGGTCGAGGTTGCAGTCACGCCAGCCGGAGCATCCATGACCGCCATCGCATTCGCCACCGATTGCCGCCACTCCACGCTCGCGGTGGACGACCGGTTGGCCGCCCGTCGCCTGGAGACCGCCGGGCTCCGCGTAAAGTCCACCGTGTGGGATGACGAGCGCATCGACTGGTCCGTGTTCGATGCGGTGATCATCCGGTCGACGTGGGACTATCATCTGCACCCCATCGAATTCAAGCGCTGGCTCGCGCGCCTTCGCGCCGCCGAGGTACCGGTGTGGAACTCCACCGCGATCATCGGCTGGAACATGGACAAGGGCTACCTCGAGCATCTGTCGCTGGCTGGGATCGCCGTCGTGCCGACGGTGCGGCTCACCGGGGCCGACACGGTGACGCTGCGGTCCGTGCTGAAACGGCACGGCTGGACGCGCGCCGTCGTGAAGCCGTCGGTGTCGGCCAGCGCGTACGACACCTGGCAGACGACGGCGGAACTGGCGGCGTTTGGCGATGCACGAGTCGCGATGATGCTGGAGCGGAGCGATGTGCTCGTACAGCCCTTCATCGAGGAGATCGACCAGGGTGAATGGTCGCTCGTCTTTCTGGGCGGCGAGTTCAGCCACGCGGTGATCAAGCGGACGGCGAAAGACGACTTTCGCGTGCAGCGCGAGTGCGGAGGCTCAGCGGAGCGCGCGGTGCCGCGGCGGGAGTTGATCGAATTCGGCCAGCGAGTCCTGGCGTGCGCGCCGGACGCGACGCTTTATGCGCGGGTCGATGTATGTCTGGTGAACGGTGCACCGATGGTCATGGAACTGGAGCTGATCGAACCCTCGTTGTTCCTTGATTTGGATGCCGGGGCACCGAAGCGATTCGCGGATGCGATACTGGCACGAATTGCAGACGTCAGATGTCAGAAGTCAGATGCCAGTGACTGCGAACCACTGAGGGATAGCGGCTGACATCTGACATCTGACGTCTGACATCTTCAACTACGGCAATTGAGGTGCGGTCGGGGTCTTGTAGAGAGTGCCGGCCTTCATAACCAGAATCGGTCGTTCGGTCACATGTATGTCCTTGAGCGGATCGCCCGGCACTGCCACGATGTCGGCCCACTTCCCCACAGTCAGCGTGCCGATGTGCTTGTCCCAGCCAAGGAGCTTCGCGCCGTTCGACGTGCCGGCGACCAACGCGGCCATCGGCGTCATGCCGCCCCAATCGACCATCAGACCGAACTCGCGGCCGTTGGCACCGTGGGGACCGACGCCGGCGTCGGTGCCAAGCGCGATCAACACATTGTTCGCGACGGCGATCTTGATGCCGTGACGCATCGCGGCGCTGGCGGCGAGCGCCTTCTGTGCACGGAGGCCTTTGAGCACGCCACTCTTCGCCGCGTTCTCCGCCGCCTCACCGGCGCTCAGCGTCGGGACGAGAAAGGTGCCGCGCTGGGCCATCATCTTCGCGGCTTCGTCATCGAGAAAGCTGCCGTGCTCGATGGATGAGACGCCGGCGCGGATGGCGATCTTGATCCCCTCGATGCCATGGGCGTGAGCGGCGACTTTCCGCTCGAGCTTCGTCGCCTCGTCGACCATCGCCTTGAGCTCCTCGTAGGTGTATTGCGTCGCGCCGACCGCATCGCCGTCGGACAGCACGCCCCCGGTCGCGCAGGTCTTGATCACGTCGGCGCCGTACTTCACTTGGTAGCGCACGGCGGCAC
>JALZAE010000097.1 GCA_030948535.1 Gemmatimonadota bacterium
CACCATCCCTTCGGAGATGCCAGCGGCGGCGCGGCATTTTTCCACCTCGTCGGTGATATCGATGATCTCTTGGCGCTTCTTCGTGGTAAACGTGAGATAGGTGGTGTGGGTCTTCATCGCGGGGGAAAGTCCTTGCGGCGGGACGGGGGACGGAAGCGGGGTGCGGGGTGCGGGGTGCGGGGCCTCCGCATTCGGCGCCCGGACAACCATCATATAGTTGAATGAGACGTCGAGTGGCCAGTTTGTCGGCTGCCCGGTGACTCGCGCCAAGTGCCGCATGCCGTACCCCGTTCCCCGTACCAGTCCCCCGTCTGTGTATCAGTTCGAAACTCACCCCGCATCGCGACGTACGGAGCCCGTGTGAAGCGACTGAGCTTTCGGACCCGTGTGTTCGCATATCTGCTGATCTTTGCGGCCGTTCCGACTACGGTCCTGCTGCTCGGCGGAGCGGCGGCAGTACGGGAAACATTGCCGATTCTGAGCGCGCGAGGTGCGTGGGATCGTGTAACGGAATCTGGCAAGCGCGCGATCTCCGCGATGCGCGTTCGCCCCATTACCCCGCAGCAAAGGTTGGCGATCGACGCGCACGAGCAGGAGCTCTCGGCGTCGCTGCTGCAGGCGCGGCGGGTGAGTTATCTGGCGAGCCGGGTCGCGGTTATGGCGGTCGTGCTGGCGGTGGTGGGCTCGGGGCTGTTCTTCCTCTTCGCGTCGCGCGTCGCCGGACACTTGAGCCGGCAGCTCAGCCGGCCGTTGAACGAGCTGGTCGGATGGACGGAGCTGATCGCGAAGGGACGGCCGCTGCCCGGTGGCCCGCCGAGGCGGGGCGCTCCGGAATTCGAGCTGCTCCGCACACGGATGCGCGGAATGGCCGGCGAGCTCGAGGTCGCGCGCGCACGAGAGTTGGAGGCCGAGCGATTAGCGGCGTTTCGGGAGACGGCGCGGCGAGTCGCGCACGAGCTCAAGAATCCTCTCACGCCGATTCGCTTCGCCGTCGAGCGGCTACGGCGAAGCGTGCAGCCGGAGCTGGCGGACGTGGTCGAAGTGCTGGCGGTGGAGTCCCGCCGACTCGAGGAGATGGCGCGCAGCTTCGCGCAGTTCGGGCGCCTGCCGGAAGGGCCGGCGGCGGAGATCGACATGGGCGAGCTGGCGAAGTACACCGCACGGTCGATCGTGCCGGAGAGCACGCCGCTGTCGGTCGAGGTCGGAGAATCGGTGCCGATGGTGCACGGGCACTACGATGCATTGGCGCGCGCGCTGTCGAACGTGTTGATCAACGCCGTGGAGGCGTGCAAAGACGGCGGCGGAGTCGAGGTGCGTGTCGCGAACGCCCGCTATGACGGCTCGGACGCGGTCGAGCTGACGGTGCGCGATGGCGGCTGCGGAATTTCGGAAGAGCGTCTCGCTCGGATCTGGGATCCGTACGTGACGTCGAAGTCGGGTGGCACGGGACTGGGATTGGCCATCGCGCGACAGACGGTGCTGGCGCATCACGGTGCGGTCGAAGCGGTGAGCACGGAGGGCAAAGGCACGGAGATCCGTTTCGTGATCCCGGTGAATGGCACGACGGGCGAGTGGCCTGCCCGACAGCATGGGGGAGATGATGATCGGCGGACCTGAGATTGGCGTCGTGGCCATCGTGTGCGCCACGATGATCAGCATCGTGGTGCCGGGGCTGCGCATCCTCGCGCGCCGTTCGCCTCGCGACAGCGAGCCGGCGCGCATACCCGCCGAGGTGTCGGAGCGTCTGCAGCGCATCGAGCAGGCGGTCGATTCCATCGCGGTGGAAGTCGAGCGGATCTCTGAAGGACAGCGATTCACGACGAAGCTGTTGGCGGACCGAGCCGGCGAGAACAGCTCGTCGCGCGGTATCGGCGGCGCGAGCTAACCAAAGCAACGAGGGTTTTATGGGTCCTGGTGAATCAATGGTCGCGCTACTCGGCACGCTGGCGGTCTTCGGCACGCCGGCGCTCATGTTCAAGTGGTGGCTGAATCACAAGCAGCTCGAGAACCGTCCGCCGTCACTGCCACCGGCGAGCGAGGAGCGGCTGGCGCGAATGGAGCAGGCGATCGACTCCATCGCGATCGAGATCGAGCGCATTTCCGAGGGCCAGCGCTTCACCACGAAGCTGCTCTCCGAGCGAAGCGGGCCCGACGCATCGGGGAGGACATCATGATGACCGACAATGAAGCGATTGTCGCGGTCGTGACGACGAGCATCGTCTTCGGCACCGGGCTCACCATGATGAAGTTGTGGCTCAACCACCGCCGCGCGATCAGCCGCCCGGCCGTGTCGCCCCCGAATGATGAGCGGCTGCTGCGAATCGAGCAGGCGGTCGACGCCATCGCCGTCGAGGTCGAGCGCATCTCCGAGGGACAGCGCTTCACGACGAAGCTGCTCGCCGATCGCGAAGCGCCGCCGCTAGAGCAGCCGAAGGGGCAGCGCTGATGGAAGACGCGATTGCATTCGCCGTGGTGATGGCGACGATCGTCGGCTCCGTACTTGGCGGCGGCTTCGGTCTCATGGCGATCAGGCGGCGATTCAGCCGCGGCTCCGTGGTCGAGCCGGCAGAGCTGCGCTCGGTACACGAGCAGCTCGTCCAGCTGCAGACGGCCATCGACACGATGGCGGTCGAAGTCGAGCGCATCTCCGAGGGCCAGCGCTTCACGACGAAGCTGCTCTCTGAGAAGAGCACGCAGCGCGGGGCCTGACGCACTCGTGCCCTCGATCCTCATTATCGACGACGAGCCGAACATCCGGCGGATGGTCGGCGCCCTCCTCCGAAGCGAAGGCTACGCGGTGCGCGAGGCGGCCGACGGCCAGGCCGGCCTTGCCGCCGCCGCGGAGCACGAGCCGGACGCCGTGCTACTCGACCTCATGATGCCCGGCATGGATGGCATGACCGCGCTCGGCACGCTGCGCGAGCGGATGCCGCAGGTGCCCGTCGTGATGATGAGCGGGCGCGCCGGACTGACCGATGCCGTGAAGGCAACCAAGCTCGGCGCGTTCCACTTCCTCGAGAAGCCACTGTCACCGGAAAGCGTGCTCGTCACGCTGCATACGGCGCTCGAGCTGCGGCAAGCCAAATTGGAAGCGCAGGCGCTGCGCGAAGATCTTGGTGGCGCGCTCGGTGCACGCATGGTCGGCGGCAGCTCGGCCATGGCGCGCGTCCGCGAGATGATCGACCGCGTCGCGCCAACCGACGCGCGAGTTCTGATCATGGGCGAGTCGGGCACGGGCAAAGAGTTGGTCGCGGCGGCGATCCATCGCGGGAGTACGCGCCGCGACAAGCCGTTCGTCCGTGTCAACTGCGCGGCGATTCCGCGCGATCTCGTGGAGAGCGAGATGTTCGGCCACGAGAAAGGCGCGTTCACGGGCGCGACCGATCGCCGCATCGGCCGATTCGAGCTGGCGGATCAAGGCACGTTGTTACTCGACGAGGTCGGCGATCTCGGAGCCGAGGCGCAGGCGAAGCTGTTGCGCGCGATCGAGGCCAAGGAGATCGAGCGCGTGGGCGGAGGCAAGCCGATTCCGGTCGACGTCCGGGTGATTGCCGCGACCAACATGGACCTCGACCTCGCGGTGAAGGAGGGCGATTTCCGCGAGGATCTCTTCTTCCGGCTCAATGTCATCCCGATGACACTGCCGCCGCTGCGGGACCGGCCCGACGACATCGCGCCGCTGGTCGAGCACTTCTCGATGCACTATCGCGCGCGCAGCGGACGTCCATCGCCACAATGGGGCGAGGATGCGCTGGCGGCGCTGCGGCGCTATCGCTGGCCCGGCAACGTGCGCGAGCTTGCCAACATCGTCGAGCGACTCGGCATTCTGCACGCCGGCGGCGAGGTTTCGGCGAGTGAGGTCGCCGCCGTGCTTCCGGTGAACGGACGCGGTGCGCACGAGCTGCCGGCGCGGCTTCCCGACCCCGCGGCGCTCGACCAGCCGCTCAGCGACGCGCTCGACGAATACGAGAAGAGCCTGATCACGCGCGCGCTGTCGATGGCCAACGGGAACGTCGCCGAGGCCGCGAGACGACTGAAAACCGATCGGCCCAACCTGTATCGACGCATGCGAAGGCTGGGTATCGGCTGGGGCGGCAACTGAGGGGCGACACGCAGTAGAGTTCGTGTCACGAGTCTCGAGGGAATAATCATGCGTCATGCACTGGTCGCCAGCGCGGCCCTGCTCATCGTGGCGGCGTCGCTCCGCGCGCAGGTCGCCGATAGTCGCCGCGCGCCGTTGCCGGCAGCGCAGGCCGCGGAGATCGCGCGGTTGTACAACGGGTCCGCCGCGCTCCGCGCGATCGGCGAGGCGTCCGTGCCCGCGGGCGAAACCATCGCCGGCGATGTCGCCGTGCTCAATGGTCCACTCACGGTCGGCGGGCACGTCACGGGCCGCGTGCTGGTGATCAACGGCAATGCAATACTGCGGGACGGCGCGACGATCGACGGCGATCTGATCGTCGTCGGCGGACAAGTCACGGGTCAAGAGCGCGCGACGATCGGCGGTGAAGTGCAGCGCTACGTGCAGGCGCTCCACTATCACATCGATGGCGATCGCATCGTACCCGACGCCGACGGCGCGGCCGGGGCCGAGGCAAAGCACGATCGTGACGAGGAGAATCGGGAAGAGGGATGGTTGCATCGCCTCCGCCGGCATCGCGAGACGGGCACGCTCACGCCATTGGTGTATGGCGGGCCGTACAATCGCGTCGAGGGGATGCCGATCGAGATCGGGCCTTCATTCCGCGCGCACACCGATCGGGCGCGCATTCGTGTCGACGCCCTGGGCGTCTTTCGGACGGTCGACAACTTCCGCTGGGATCCGCTCAACCTCGGGCACGATGTGAACGCGGAGCTCCAGCTCGGCCAGTTTCGCAGGCTGGCCGTGGGTGGCCGCCTCTACGATGTCGTCGACGCGACGGAGCGTTGGCAGCTCCGCGATTCCGAGGTGGGACTCGCCAGTTTTTTTTTCCACCGCGACTATCGCGACTACTACAATCGTCATGGCGGCAGCGGCTTTGTGACCGTGTCGAACGGTCATGGCGTCGACCTGACGGCCGAGCTCGCCGAGGAGGTGTGGGAGGACCGGCGCGATCGTTCCCCCTGGACCTTGTTCAGTGAGGATGCGACGTGGCGCGTGAACCCCTTCATGGATCAGGGCCACTTCCACATCGGCACCGCGACGCTGAAGATCGATACGCGAAGCGATCCGGACGATCCGCGCACGGGCTGGTACATCGTCATGGATGTCGAGCACGGCACGAGCAACGCGGTGAGGCTGGCGCCGACGTCGCCGTTCGCGCGCGACAACTCGGCCGCCGTCCAGCCGGTGCAGTACACCCGAGGGATGATCGACCTGCGTCGCTACAATCGAGTATCGCCGATCGGCCAGCTCAACTTCCGTGTTGTGCTCGGCGGTTGGCTCGGCGGCGACGAGCTGCCGCTGCAACGGCGCTTCTCTCTGGGCGGCGCGGGGACCTTGCCGGGATTCGATTTCCGGCGCGTGCCGTCGGGCAGGGCGGATGTCTTTCAGTGCGGCGACGGATCCGTAATGCCGGGCGCGCCGGCGCAGTGCGAGCGCATCGCGTTGGCGCAAGCGGAGTATCGCGGCAATCTCCCGCTGCACCTGCACGGCCACGGCGACATCGACGATTGGCTGTACGAGATCGATCGCGGGTCGCAGTGGGTCGTGTTCGGGGACATGGGTCGCGGCTGGCTCGTCGGTCCGCGCGCCGGAGCGCTTCGCTACGAGAACGGAACCCTGCCGCCGCTGAACACGTTCGAGGGTGATGTCGGAGTCGGCCTCGACTTCAATTTCATCGGATTCTTCCTCGCCAAACCCATCTCGCAGCTGAAGCAGCCGGTGAACTTCTTCGTGCGTCTGAAGCATCGCTTCTAGACCGTTGCGACCCGCGCTTCGCTTCCTGCTGGTCTGGAGCCTCCTGGCGCCCGCCGCGCCCGCGGCGGCGCGCGCGCAGCGTGATGCGCGCGTGGAGCTGGTACTGCCCGCGGCCAGCGCGCGAAACCTCGAGCCGCCGACCGTGCGCGCGATGGGCATGCTCACCGAGAAGCGCACGCAGGACTTGCTGGAGAGCGGATTCCCCGCGCGGCTGCATCACCGGCTCGAGGTGTGGTCCGCGGGTGGATGGTTCAACAATCTCGAGACGCACGTCGAGTGGGATGTGATCGTGCGGTACAATCCACTCGACAAGAAGTACACCGCGGCCCGGATCGAGGGCGAGCGTGTGGTCACGCTCGGATCATTTCTGAACATGCAGGCGGTCGAGGCGGCGCTCGCGCGCGCGTACCAGCCGCTGATGCGCCCGCCCACCAAGCGCGACCGGTACTACTACAACTTGCTGGTGGACGTCGAGATGATCTCGGTGAGCGATCTCGACGAAGTCGAGCGATGGCTGCGCGGCGAGCTGCGCCCGGCGGTGCAAGGAAAGAAGAATGCCGGCACGGTCATCACCCGCGGCGTTCGCCAGCTGGTGGTGCAGCTACTGGGCGGCGAGCATCGGCACTACGAGGCACGCACCGGCAAATTCTCGATCGAGTGAGCGCTCAGCGCAGCGAGTGCGTCGTCCGGTGCTCGAGCGCCTCGAGCTGGTGGAGCGTCTCTCCGCCGTAGAAGAGCTTGATGTACTTCGATTGCGTCGGCGTGAGACGACGGATCGCCCAGCTGAGATGGACGAAGTGCGGCTCGACCGGCTTGGCGGACGGGTGCATGCCGATCTCTTCGGGCATGCGGTTGCCCTTGCGCGTGTTGCACGGGCTGCACGCGGTGACGACGTTCGTCCACGTGTTGGAGCCGCCGCGCGAGAGCGGAATCAAGTGGTCGCGCGTGAGCGACTCGCGCGGCTTGAGCTCCGCGATCCCCTTGCCGCAGTACTGGCAACGATAGTGATCGCGCGCGAACAGGAAGGTGTTCGTCACCTGGCGGCGGAAGCGGCGTGGGACGTGGATGAACTTGGTCAAGCGGATGACCGCGGGCCGCGGAAGCGTGAGACGCTCCGAGCGCACGACGCGATCCAGCTCCGCCTCGATGATCTCGGCCTTACCATCGAGCACGAGGCGGAGCGCCCGACGCATGGGGACCATGGTCAGGGGCTCGAACGACGCGTTGAGGGCAAGACAACCCACTACCACACTGACCTCCGGTCAGAGATGTCAGGACAGATGTAGATGTCTGTCAACCGATTCATCCCGAGAACTCTGAACTCTCAACCCAACTGCCATCCGACGTCTTCGACTATCCCGCGGTTACGACCTGCGGCACGAGCGTCAACCATCCATACGGGTCTTCAGTGCGACCTTTTGCGATATCCATGAATCTTTCTTGGACCGCTTTGAACACCGGCCCCGGTACGCCATCTCCAACTGGTAACTTGTCCACCGACTTGATCGGCGTGATCTCCGCGGCGGTGCCGGTGAAGAAGAGCTCGTCGGCGATGTAGAGCCTCTCGCGCGGCATGAGTTGCTCCTTGACCTCGTATCCCATGTCGCGCGCCAGGCGGATCACCGAGTCGCGCGTGATACCGTGCAGAATGCCCGCGCTGATGGGCGACGTGTAGAGCACACCGTCGCGAACCACGAACAGATTCTCACCGCTGCCTTCGGAGATATGCCCGAAGCTGTCGAGCATGATGCCTTCGGCGTAGCCGTTCATCTTCGCTTCGCCCTTGGACAGCTGCGCGCTCAGATAATTGCCGCCGGCCTTTGCCATCGTCGGAAAGGTGTCCGGTGCCGCGCGGCGCCACGTCGACACGCAGACATCGGCGCCGTTCGCGACGGCATCGTGGCCGAGTAGCGTGCCCCACTTCCAGGCGATGATGAACGTCTCGAGCGGCACATCGGTCGTGTGAAAACCCATCTGCTGGCCGGTACGTACCATCACCGGTCGCAGATAGCACTGCTTGAGCTCGTTCGCCGCGACGGTGTCGGCACATCCCTGCACCAGCGCGTCGATCGAATGCTTCACGGGCATTCGATAGATCTTGGCCGACTCGAGAAAGCGGCGCATGTGATCGTGCAGCCGGAAGATCGCGCCACCGGCAGGCGTCTCGTAGCAGCGTAGCCCCTCGAAGACGCTCGAGCCATAGTGCACGACATGGCTCATGACGTGAATCGTGCAGTCGTCCCAATTCACGAAGTGACCGTCGCGCCAGATCTTCGATGTGCGACCAGCCGATCGATCGGCAGCCTTGTCGGCCATGCGCTCCTCGAGGGGGGTGTTCACAAAGCTAATGCGCGGGGCGCGCGGCGGGCTAGGCGTTTCCCTCTCTAGCGCCCTGCGACGCCCTCGCGAGATCGCGTGAGAAACGATGCGAGCAATGCTGCAGTATCGGCGACGCGCGCGCGCAATCCGCCAGTCTGCCGAACGAGACGGCCATCGCGTACCAGCTCCTGGCCGGCAACGGCGACCAGCCGAGCCGGCCGCGCGCCTAACGAGTAGACAAGGGTAGCGATGGGGTCGTAGACGGGGGTCGATCCGGCATCATCGAGAGCGAACGCCGCCAAATCGGCCTGCTTCCCCACCTCGAGCGATCCAACACGATCGGCAATGCCAAGGGCCGTTGCTCCTCCAAGTGTGGCGAGACGCAGCGCGCGAACCGCGGAGAGCGCGTCGAAACGCAGCGTCCGCGCGCGCTGGCCAAGCACCGCGAGTCTCGCTTCGCCGAGGATGTCCATGAGGTTGTTGCTGGCGACGGAGTCCGAGCCCAGGCCGACCGCGATGCCGGCGTCGAGCATCTCGACCAGCGGTGCGATGCCGTGACCGAACTTCGCGTTGGAGGCCGGGCAGTGCGCGACCGCGCAGGCGTGGCTCGCCACGAGCGAGATGTCCGCCGCGTCCGCGCGCACACAGTGAATGAGCAACGGACGCAGATCGAGGACGCCGAGCGCGGCGAGGAGCGCGAGCGGCGACTGGCCGCGTACCGCGACGTCGATGCCGCGCGCACGCAAACCATCCGCGAACGCGCCGCTCGCGCGCGAGATCAACGACTGCTCCGCCTCGCTCTCGGCGACATGGATCGCCATGGGCAACCGTTCTTCCCGGGCAAATTCCGCGACGGCTGTGAAGAGCGGGTCGGAGACGGTGTACGGCGCATGCGGCGACACGCCGGCGCGAACGAGCGGCGTCTCCAGTGCGCGATGCGCGCGTAGCTTCTGGCGCAGCTCGGCGAGCGATGCATCGCGGCGCGCCGGATCGGGTCCGAACACTTCCTGATACATGATTCCGCGGACGCCGGCGTCGCGCATTGCGCCGAGCACGACACCGGAGTCGCACGTGTCGGCGAAGCAAGTGACACCGGCGAGCAGCCCTTCCTCGATCCCGAGCCGCGCCGAATCGAGAAAACGCTCGGGCGTCGTCACCGCTTGCTTCGCGCTCTGGAGCGCCACGATCCAATCGCGGAAGGAGAGATCCTCGAGCAGACCGCGGAAGACGGTGAGCTCGAGATGGCAATGACTGTTGACCAGTCCGGGGAGGATCGCCGCGTTGCCCAGATCCATGCGCGGTGCGGAGGGCGCCGTTTCGCGTGGACCTGCGTAAGTGATCACTCCCCTGTCAACGCTGACGACGCCGTTCTCAACTGGCGGGGAAGAGATCGGGACTACCCAGCGTGCGGTGTAGGAGGCCATGCGAGATGTCAGAGGTCTCCCACTCAGGGTTTTCGGGCGGTATCGCGACGCGGCGCGACCAAAGGCGGGACTTGGCCCGGCGTCAAACTCTTCACACCAGTGTCAGTCGGCACCCAAAACTGGTTGTGCACACTGCACTCGAGCGTGGGTTCGGTGCCGGGCAAATAGAACTCGGTGATCACGACATCGGCCGGGCAGTATGGGTTTCGCAGCTGGCCATCCGTCTTGTCGATCTCGCGGACGACGATCGCGTCGGGACGCGGCCAGTCGCCGGGAGCGGGGCGATGCTGGTAGACCTCGCTCATGAACGCGGTCCATGCCGGCGCGACCAGGCGGCCGCCCTGCGCGCCGCGGATGATCATCTGCGGCTTGTCGAATCCCATCCACATGCCGGCGACGAGGTCCGGCGTGTAGCCGATGAACCAGACATCGCTCCCGTCGTTCGTGGTTCCCGTCTTGCCGCCGGCCGGGACGTGAAAGCCGGAGGCGTACACGGACGCGGCGGTGCCGCGCTGCACGACGTCCTTCATGGCGCTCACCATCAGCCACGCCTCCTCCCGCGACAACACCTCGTACCGCGCCGCGGCCGGCTCCCACAACACCTCGCCTTTGTTGTTCTCCACGCGGATGATCGCCGTCGCCGTCGAGCGCACACCGAGCGTCGCGAAGGCGCTGTAGCCCGAGATGAGCTCGATCGGGATGACGTCGGCGGCGCCGATGTTGATCGACGGCACGTTCGGGATCGGCGTGTTGAGGCCGAAGCGCTTGGCCATCTCGATCACGCTCGCCTCGCCGATCTCCATGCCGATCTTGATCGCCGGGATGTTGCGCGACATGTACAGCGCGCGCCGCATCGGCATCGGACCCTCGAACTTCAGGTCGTAATTCTGGGGCGTCCAATCGCTGCCGCCCCCGCCGATGTTCGGCAGCGACAGTGGCGCATCGTCGATCATCGTCGACCAGCTTCGGCCGGAGTGGATCGCCGCGGAGTAGACGATCGGCTTGAAGG